>JAZDMK010000330.1:0-24678 GCA_043800975.1 Bacteroidota bacterium
CATATTGTCGGTAGCAAAATTGCTGCCGACTAAATAGTTGATTTATACGGCAGAAAGCTGTTGAAAACTTACGAATTCTGTTGCATTTTCATGTACAAACAAACCTCTTTTTTCATACCTTTGCATACAATGTGGAAAAAAGGAAAAGTATCTATGAATGAAGATGTTAACGAAAATCTAACCCCTGACTCTTACACCGCTGATAACATTCAGGTTCTGGAAGGACTGGAAGCTGTTCGGAAGCGCCCCGCTATGTATATTGGCGATATCAGTATACGCGGATTGCACCATCTGGTATACGAAGTAGTCGATAACTCAATTGATGAAGCCCTTGCCGGTCATTGCAAAAACATTCACGTTTATATCAACGCTGATAATTCAATTCTTGTTACTGATGATGGTCGAGGAATTCCGGTTGATTTACATGAAAAAGAAAACAAATCTGCGCTGGAAGTTGTAATGACAATTCTGCATGCAGGAGGCAAGTTCGATAAAGGAAGTTATAAGGTTTCTGGTGGATTGCATGGCGTGGGCGTATCCTGCGTAAATGCATTATCTTCTCAACTAAAAGTGGAAGTTCACCGCGAAGGAAAAATGTACCGTCAGGAATATGAAAAGGGAAAACCTTTGTATCCTGTTAAAGAAATCGGTCCTAGCAACCGCACGGGTACGGATGTCTGGTTCCTTCCTGATGACTCAATTTTTATTACCAAAGAATTTCATTGGGATATTTTATCATCCCGTCTTCGTGAACTGGCATTTCTGAACAAACAAATTCGTCTTATCCTTCACGACAACCGCGAACTTGATAAAGAAGGAAATCCGATTTCTGAAGAATATTATTCTATCGAAGGATTAAAAGAGTTTGTAAAATTTCTTGATGAAACCCGCGAGAAATTAATAGACGAGCCTATATACATGGAAGAAGTCAAAGGAGAAATTCCTGTTGAAGTTGCCATGCAGTATAATAATTCGTTCAACGAAAATGTTCACTCCTATGTGAATAATATCAACACCCATGAAGGCGGAACTCACCTTGCAGGTTTCCGTCGCGGACTTACACGTACACTGAAAGCATACGCCGAAAAATCAGGCATGCTCGAAAAAATAAAGTTTGAAATCAGCGGTGATGACTTCCGCGAAGGCTTGACAGCTATTATTTCTGTTAAGGTTCAGGAACCACAGTTTGAAGGACAGACAAAAACAAAATTAGGTAACAATGAAGTAGCCGGCGCTGTAGAACGCGTTGTGGGCGCTATGCTTGAACATTATCTGGAAGAGCACCCCAAAGAAGCACGCACCATTGTTCAAAAAGTAATTCTTGCTGCCACAGCTCGTCATGCAGCACGCAAAGCCCGTGAGCTGGTTCAGCGCAAAGGTGTTTTATCTGGAACAGGTCTTCCTGGTAAGCTTGCCGACTGCTCTGAAGAAAATCCCGAACTCTGCGAGATCTATCTCGTCGAAGGAGATTCTGCCGGTGGCACAGCCAAACAAGGCCGCGACAGACGCACACAGGCCATTCTTCCGCTTCGTGGAAAAATTCTGAATGTGGAAAAAGCAATGCCGCATAAGATTTACGACAGTGAAGAAATAAAAAATATTTTTACTGCATTCGGCGTTACCATTGGCACTGAAGAAGACAGCAAGGAACTAAACATTACAAAATTACGCTATCATAAAATCATTATCATGACTGATGCTGATGTGGACGGAAGCCACATTGCCACACTGATTCTGACTTTCTTCTTCCGCTATATGAAACATCTGATCGAAAGCGGATATGTTTACATTGCTACTCCTCCGCTTTACCTTGTTCGTAAAGGAAAAGAAGAACAATATTGCTGGAATGAAGAGCAAAGAAAGAAAGCGGTTGAAACGCTTGCCAAAGAAGGAAAAGAATCAAGCGTGCACATTCAGCGTTATAAAGGTCTTGGAGAAATGAATGCCGAACAATTGTGGAGCACCACAATGAATCCTGAAACCCGCATTCTTCGCAAAGTTACTATTGATAACGGTGCAGAAGCGGATCGTATTTTCTCAATGCTCATGGGTGATGAAGTACCTCCCCGCCGCGAGTTTATTGAGCGCAATGCCAAATATGCCAATATAGACGCATAAAGATACTGAAATTGGGCCGTTGCTTCGGCTCATTCAGTTTTGTTCAGGAAGCCGGTTATACCGGCTTTCTTTTTGTAAAAAAAATTTCATAAACATTCATCTAAACCGATTTGTATTTTTATATTTACAAAAAAAATCCCATGAAAAAACTGCTATTCATTTTCCTGCTTCCGCTTTTTATGGCTTCTGTAAAAGCACAACCCCTCTACACATTGCAGCACGGTGGACTTACACGCATTTATCTAAAGTATATTCCATCCTCATACACAGGTGCGCAAGCGTATCCACTTGTGATTTGCTTACATGGACTTGGCGATACCATTGAAAATTTTAAAAATATCGGCATGCAGTTCGTTGGTGATACAGCTGATTTTATTACTGTATATCCTGAAGCTGTAGCCAGTCCTTTTGGCACTGCATGGAACTCCGGCGCCAGTTATCTGGGGTACGTTTTAAATGGAACTATTGATGACGTAGGCTTTCTGTCGGCATTGATTGATACAATGTCTGTTCATTACAATATCAATCCGCAAAGGGTTTATGTTTGCGGCTTCTCGATGGGAGGCTTCATGAGCCAGCGACTGGCCTGCCAGCTGGGCAATAAAGTTACTGCGATTGCTTCAGTAGCGGGAACCTTTGGAAATAATCTTACCTGTGCTCCGATGCGAAAAATTCCGGTATGTCATTTTCACGGAACAGCCGACACACAGGTTGCATATATCAACAACAGCTATGGAAACGATCCTGAAGAATTGGTTGACTGGTGGGTAAACTTTAATGAATGCGATACACCAGCCGTCCATACTGCATTACCTGATTTAGTGGCAGACGGAATTACCGTAGATAAGTATTATTATGCGAACCCAACTTATCATGCAGATGTATTGTTTTATAAAGCTACAGGCGCAAACCACCAGTGGCTCTATCCGCCAGCGAACGATATTTTCTACACTTTTGAAATCTGGAATTTCTTCAATCCTATAACCAACCTGGCTTATGGTATTGAAACTCCCGAATCTTCCGACCTGAATGTGTACCCTAATCCTGCATCAACAGAAGTAAACATTGTGTTGGGTAATGGATGGAATTCGAACGTTGATGTCTCCGTTTATTCGATCGACGGGCAGTTGCTAATGCAGGAAAAAGTGCAGAGCACCACTGTTTCGTTGAATACACAAAAGCTTTCTTCCGGACTGTATCTGATAAAAATCAGCGACAGCAAAAGAAGCAGTATGAGAAAAATTGTGATTGAATAGAAACTAAAAATCTTAAATCCGCAATCGAATTATTCCATCACCATCAAGCTGCGGTTGTGGGTGGGCTGTGTTGTGATGTTATTTAATAATACATTTTCTGCAGGGCCCTGATAATCCCACTGTACAGATAATGTCACACTTTTGTTCAATGGTACACTGACCGGCACATACAACGAAACCGACCAATTGCTGAAAGGGTTGGGACCAGGAAACACAGAAGCACCTTTCCCGGAAAGGACTTCCCCGTTCATGATCATTCGAAAACTTACCTGTTGTGATTGTGCGGGAACGCCTGTAAATGTTCCTGCTGCAGAAAACAAAACATACACAACCGGCTTTGAAGAGGTGAAACTGACCGTCATTCCGGGCATTTCTTCAAATCCGCTGCCGGGTGTTTTGATAACATCGGTCATCGGGTTGGCTGCATACATTTGTGATATTGCATTGCCGGAGGAATGTGGTGGTATGGGAGGAGGCGTACGATAATTCTGACCGGGCTTATAATCACCCGAAGCACTGCGCCATTCGTTACCATCATAAAAATAAAATTGTTCCTTGTCGGTGTCATACACCATCATTCCTTCGGGCGGGGAAGGCAACGTAAGACGCTGATCAGTGCTTACACGCATGATCAGATCGTTTTCATTCTTGGATGTGTCTTCCGACATCGGTTTAACAGCAACAAAACTATCAGACACCTGCGCCACAGCCTGCGAATGCACAGGAGGCACGAACATAACCGGGAGCGAGATTAGAAATAAAAACTGATATAAACGTTGTTGCTTCAAGGACAGATTTTTTGCACGATAAAGTTAAACGTAAAAAACGCTCTTTGCGTTGCGGGTTTCACTAATTATTCAATACGTATTGTTAATAACAAAAAGCACGAAGTCAGAAGACAGAAGCCAGGAGTTTGGAAACCGACGCAAGCAGTGGCAGGGACTTTTCGGTTTTTTTTAACACATAGGCAGATAGGTTTTCATAGGCACATAGAAAGGCAGGTCCCACTCCTTGATACTCGCAGGGAGCGCAAAGTCGATTAAAGGTTTATACTTTTCGGTTGTGGCATAAAAATTCAAACTGATTCAAAAACTTTAATTCGAAAGCAACATCAAATCCATTATTTTTGCAGAATAAACCATGCAGGATGAAAAAAATTCGCAATCCTTTTACTGTAATACCCGACTATAAATGCTTTGGATGTGCGCCCCACAATGAACTCGGCATGCAGATGGAATTTTATGTGGACGGGGATGATGTTGTTTCTTTCTGGAATCCGCCCGCACACCTGCAGGGATGGATCAATGTGCTGCACGGTGGAATTCAGGCTGCATTGATGGATGAAGTGGCTTATTGGGTTGTGTATGCACAACTGAAAACTTCGGGTGTTACCTCCCGAATTGAAGCGAAGCTTTCCAAACCTGTGTTTACTAACAAAGGTGCTCTGAAAATTGTCGGACGTTTAATCGAAATGAAACGAAACATAGCTGTGATTGATACTGCTATTTTTGATCATGAAGGAAAGAAATGTGTAAGTGGTACGGTACATTATTTCACATACCCAAAAGATATTGCGAAAGAAAAACTATGGTACCCCAGCGACCCGGTGTTTGAAGAAGAATAATTATTGACGATCGCTGTTGGTGATTTCTTTTGAAATATTGCTGATTACAAACATAAAACGATAACAATTTACATTGCGTTTCCTGGCTCTGCATGATGTTCCTGAAAGCATCACTATTAAAAGCAGTGCGCCCAGTTTAATTTTATTTCTTCGAATGAATTTTAGCATGGGTTTCAGGTTCTGGAACTGAATAACATTTGGGTTTGTGCTTTTTTAATCTGCAGGCAGTTCCTGCAAATACAATTAATAAAAGCAAAGCACCCAGTTTAAGCTTGCTTCTGCGAATGATCTGCAACATTCTTTTCAATTTTTATTCCGTTGTCAACCATCAAATAATAGCAGGTGGTTTTTCTTTTCTTAGCTCTACAGGATGTTCCGAGCATCATCATGATCAATAGAAGGATGCCAAGCTTCAGTTTGTTTTTACGCAGAAATTGTAACATGCTTTTCGGTTTTAGGATTTTTCTGATCTACTAAATAAAGATAACAACCCGATCTTCTCTTTTTCGTTCTGCAAGACGCACCCAGCATCATTATTAATAAAAGAATGATTCCCAGTTTCAGTTTGTTTTTTCTAAAAAGTTGCAGCATCGTGTATAGATTAAAAAAAATTCAGCCACTAAAACACTAAAACACAAAAATTCACAAAAGCGTTCTGAAGGCTTTCGTGCGTCTGATGATCTATGACAAAAAAATATTTCATGTTAATTTGCTTTATAAAACGGGCGAAAAAATACAATTTTACCTTTGCTCACATCTTCCAGCTTGAGATCACTCACGCCGACTTTTTTTCCTGTGTAGCCTGTATTCTGGTGGGCGATTTTATACACGCCCGGAGAAATAACTTCGTAGATAATGGCTGTATGCTGCGGCATCTGCTCAGTCCAGGTTTGTCCTTCTTTGACGTATTTCAACGTTACTTTAGTGAACTGAATGATATCGCCGGGATAGATGGTATCTTTCAAAGGATCTACTTCGCGACCGAAATTAAAGCTGTGATCCCAATCGGCCTTGTATAAATCGAGTGGTACTTTGGCGAGATCCCAGCATTCGCCGCGTTCTACTTTTTTACCAATTACAGTTTTAACATATCCGACGATCTGCTTATTCAGCGGAGGGATCTGCGTTTGCGCCCTTAGGAACAAAGGTGCGGCAAGGACCAAAATAATAAGGATTAATTTTCGCATAGTTGCCAATTACTATCAAATTTTTAGCCAGAGATTTGTAAAGATAATAAATGGTTTTGAAATAATTTGAGTTTTGGATCAGCTTTTTCTGGAGCGCAGTGCCTGCCCAGATTAATGAAATTTGTGATTTTTGCCCGACAAGCTGAGAATACGGTACAACAATCGGACAACAGGGTACAACAAGACGCGCGCATGCTACAACAAAGCTACAGCACGGTACGACAACGTGAAAACACGATACGACAATGCGGGCGCAGAGGGCAACATTATAAAAACACGATGCAACAATGCGAAAACACGGTACGACAATGCGAGCGCAGCGTAAAACAACTGGAAAACACGACACGACAATGTGAAAACATGGTACGACTATGCGGGCGCATGGTGCGACAATGCGGGAACAGGGCTGGGCTGGCTGGATTAGGGTAGTGTATAGATTTTTGTGTTTATTGCGATTGGAGAAGGTGTCATCGATTAAGTATTGCTTGCAGTGGCGGACTTGTCAGACGAAGACTGACGTGTCCGCCGAAATAATATTTTAAATTGCACTGTTGCATCCTGTCAACCACAAGCCATTGAAGCAATGCAAAGTTATGCAGTCGTGCTTTCGTCATTTTTATTTGTCCAACAGTCAATATTTAAATGAATTTCACTTTGTCCAAGTCGAGTCATTTCCTGAGGGTGAAATTCCATTCCACATTGTTGGTCATATTCATAAAGCATCCAAAACAAAATTTTGTCTCTTGTCACTCCAAGCTTTTCAAGGTCACCAAACTTTGGCTCTAAAATGTCAAGGAAATTATTAATAAAATCAAAGTATGGGTCAGTTTCAGCTTCGGTTACCATATACATCCAAGTGCTATATCTGTCTTTCGAAATCTTGTCCTTTTCGTCTTCTGTCGGCTGAAGTCCTAATAGTTCTGTCACACTATTATAGGTTTCAGAGTTATTGTCAGTGTCTATGAATAATTGATAGTATTTCATTCTATTATGGTTGTTTTAGTATGCCGCATAACGTTCTCGGACTTGCTTTTAGGGGGGGGGGTACCAAATTGCTTGCCCAAGGTATTGTCAATTTTAATACATTAATTTCCATAAGGCTACACCCGCCTGAAAGCAAGCTTCGTGTTATAGATTGTTTTTAATTCTTATAATAAATTTCAAAAAAAATGTTTTTTATTGGTGTCCATTCTTTTTCTTTTTCAAAAATATTAAATTTCTTTGCAAAGTCTGAATTACAAAAAACTGTCACATAATATGTGTCTGGTTCTTTGATATTACCTGGCATAACCTTTCTAAAATATTCTAAATGAAAATTATTTGTCATTAATTTATTTTCAAATGTACTTTTCAAATAAGTTTTAGTTTTTACCCAGTTATTTTCCTTTAAACTGTCATTAAACTGAAACTCGAAGGATCCATCAAACTTGTACCAATAAAATTCTTCTCGAAGAGGTGCGAAAATGTTTTTGGAATCCTTAATGTCTGCCCAAAAAACACGAGCTTTTGTAATATCGTTAAACTTTTTTTCTTCTCTAATAAGTAAATTGAAAGTATTCATTAAAACTTTAGAACTGTCAAATCGAAAATAAAAACAATATTCATTATTAATATCAAATATTGCCCTATTACAACTTAGGCTTATAGCTATTTCGTCAACTATGCTGTCGGATTTAACTATTGTTATAAAATAGTCGAAGTTACAAACGCATTCTACACTAGATCTTGATTCAAAATTCCATTCGTTTTTAAAAGCATTTAAAAATCCTATATTATTTGTATAAAAGTCGCCAAGTGTTAATGCGAGTTTGTTTTTTGTATTTATTTCTTTTCTCCCATATATCGTATAATTTCCAGATTCAAAATTATATTTTGAGAAAGGATTTTGACCCATAACGAACTGAGATGTCAAAATAAATAATATTATTAGTTTTATTCGCATTGTATTTAAAGTTGTCTATAACTTGTTTCTCGCTTCACCTTTGTGGTTTCTTACTCGTTGTTTTTTGGTACACCGCCTATTGCAAATGTGCTGTTAGCAGTGGTGCTTATTCTCCTCATAGTTTCAGGTCGTATATCTGGTCTTGGTCAATGCTATATTGGACAGACCACCAACAATCTTTTGTCTTGTCGTTAGTATATTCGATTTGCTTCCATTCGTGTTGTCCGCCACAACGAACAAACACAAATTCAATTTTAATTATTTGTTCTCCTTTAATACTTGTCCGCCCGAAGTAACGCCTTTTATAATATTTTAATTGGTCTTGCAGTGGGACTTTTCCGTCAAGACTGTTTACATAAATCGTTTCATTGTTCTTCGTTTTTGATTCTAAATAATCAGCCAGTTTTGATTCTGCTTTGTCAATTTGATTTGTTGTCGGTTTGAAGCCAATGTCTTTGTCACGGGTGTCACTTTCAAAAACAACAAAGTCTTGAGTGAATCTTCTTTCTGTGTGGTTGCAACAGGTTAGAAGTAAAATTATCAATATGTAGATTGTCTGTCTTAACATATCTGGCAACTTGTTTCTCGCTTCACCTTTGTGGTGAATTATTCTTTGTTTTTTGGCAACCCCGCCCGTGTTGGGCTTAGGTATTTTTCTTTTTTAATTAATTTCCCCTTTTTCATCATAAAAAATCCAGAGTGATACTGATCGCAACTTGATTACAAGAAATTGATTATACACGCTTTTGTACAAAGTGTTTTGTTATGGTATATCATTTATTAAAATCATAGCAACTAGTTTATCCAATTTGAAATACATTATAACATGAAATCCAAAACTATCTTTAGCTACTTTTCCTTTCGGCTTATCTCCAGTCTCAGCTATCGCATAGTCGCCCTGAAAGTCCCATTTAAGAATAATAATGTTATTTATTGCGGTATCACTGCTAGGATTGCCATACTTTTTGATAGCGTCTGATTTACAAATACCCAAACTAATTCCCTGATTCGTTCGAAAATAAGATTTATCAATTTCTACAGAATTATCGAAAAACTTTTTAAAAACCTTTTGTTTTTTCCCTTCATCTGCTAAATCAAATGTACTCGCTCCTGTTTTTCGATGGAGCTCAACTTGTTTAATCAAATCGGAGAAGAGAAAATCAGATTTGCAGTGATATATAGCTGATCTATGATAATCTGTGTACAACTCAAAAATTAATACTTCGCCCAATTCTTGATTTTTAAACCAGGCTTTATCAAATGAAAACACTTCTTCAATATTCTTTTCTGTTCGGCAATCCTTAAACATTTCGTTAGTCACCGGGTAATCATCCGGTATAATATAATTATCACTTTTGAATGATAGGAGAATCAAAGCAAATACAAATAATCCAATTAGTTTTCTTGTTATCATAGTATTGCCTTTTTTAACATTCTGCATAACTTGTTTCTCGCTTCATCTTTGTAGTAATTTATTCGTTGTTTTTTAGTAACTCCGCCCGTGTTGGGCTTAGGTATTTTTCTTTCTTAATTAATTTCCCCTTTTCATTGAAATATTTCCATTTGCCTATTCTCGTGCAACCATTTTGTAATTCACCTTTAACTTTTAACTGTCCATTTATAAACCATTCTTTGTATTCATTCGAATTAGTGTTTCGATCGGTTTTTGGGGTTCCATTCTCATACCAAGTCTTTTCACCCGACAAATCATCAAGATGTTCCAGTTGACCATTTTCATAGTAGGTTTTATAAACAGCATTATCTCTATTTCCATTTTCAGCTGTAAATTTAATTTTTCCTGATTTGTAGTATGCCTTTTCGGTAAAATATTTGTCGCTTTCCCAAGTCGTCTCACTTTCTAATTCTCCAGTTGAATACCACATTAAATGAGTTCCGACTCTAATCCCACTTCTGTATATGGCATTCCTTCTTTTTACACCATTTTCGTCGTAAACATATAAAATTCCATTAGGTTTACTTCGACCAGTATTCATCCAACCTAAGAAACAGGTTTCAGCAGCATGTAAACTATCAAAGTTTGCTACTATAATTTTATAAGTTGAATCATTAACCTTCTCAATTGGGAAATCACATTCAAAAAAATTAGTTTCTTTCTGAGAAAAAGAAATTATTGGCAAAAAAAGAAATATTAAAATCAGCGTCTTCATTGTTTTAATATTTAGTACAACGGTTCGGCTGCTGCTTTTCGGTGGCGATTTTACTCACTGCCGTTTCAAAGAAGCACTGCCGTTTAAAATCACTACTTTTCTGTCCACCGAGCCACTGACCCGCCACTGAAGGCAGAAGCCTGTTACCCGCTGGGGTATTTCTTTATTATTATTGTTATTATCACATTTGTCAAACTTAAGAACAGACATGTCCAGAAGCCCCACAATATAACATTAATTGAGATATTGTCACTAATGCCAATGCACAAAAAAGTTATTAAAAAAAGTAAACTTAAAACACTAATTATTATCTGAGCTCTGTAGTTTTTTCTTCGAAACAACAAGATAATACATGCAATTGATAATATAAAACTAAATAATAAAATAAAAGTAATAATTCCTTCAATGTTACTATTGAAACTTAGTAAAGCAATTCCATATCCACTAATTGAATTTTCTGTCGGGCACACTAAGAACGAATTAATTTTTAATAAAAGATTCTGGTTTTCGGTTGTAGAAATTGTCGTATCAGTATGCACTGTCGAACTAACCAACCCTGTTGTAGTATCTGTTTGATGAATTGTTAAAGTCGTGTCCGGGTTCGACTCTAGGTAAACTTGATTTGCCGAGTCACTAATGCGTATTGAGTCTTGATATGCCTTTTTTGCTTCTTTTTCTTCGGCTGTCAGACCCGCACAATGCGGCAATAGAAGAAATGGTAAGAAGAATGAAAGAAAAAATAATATTCGGTTTGTTATGAGTAAAGTTCTCATTCTATTATTTTTTTATACTTGCAGGTATCTTGTTTCTCGCTTCACTATTTAGAGCAGCAACATTCTTTAATGTGTGCTTTTCAATTAATGCCTTGAACTTCCAAAAGGTTCGGGTAAATTTAGGAAATATTATTGTTTTGGCAAAAAATTAATTAACAAATTGAGTACACTTTCGTTCCTTACTCATCCCTAAATCCCTTCTCTATGCATAGAGAAGGGACTTGTAAAGTTTTTTTAACAATATGTCGTGCATGAAGGCAATGGCTTATCGTTTAATATTTTTACAAAAATGTTTCGCTACAGGTTGGACGGCACTCTTAAGTGGATTCCTGCATTCCCGCCTCTTTTGGAGTCGGACAGGCGCAGGAATGACTGAGGGTGCCGGCATGAGCAGGAATGACTGATGCGAAACATTGGGGGATGATTATAGCTGTAAATACTCTCCGCCGCGGCGGAGAGCGAGGAAATGATATTGTGCAAAACTTGTGTATTTTAGGCTTAGTCTGGAGACTAAGCCTAACGGAATTTTAAATAACGAAAGAGGATTAATTTTATTATCATAAGATCTGTTAAATATTGTTAATAAAGGGATAGCGACCGTTAACTTAATGGAAACGACCGCTGGCTGGTTGATACAGACCGATGCTTGATTGGATATTGCTTCTATCAGCGGGATTGGGTATTTTTAATATCAGAAATGCCGATGTTGGCAAATCGCAAAAAAAACCTGATATGAAAAACACAGAATGTGGTCATGACAGGAACATAGCCCTGCTTGACGAGTTACTAGAACGGGTGATTGGGTTTGGCCCAAGTTATAACCCGGGAAATAATGATCTAAAAGTAGCCGGTCTTCAAACGATGAAGACTACGCTGCACACTGCTGCTCTTAATGTGGACAACACAAGGGCACTGATGACGGATGCTGTTAATGACCGTCAGTTTATCTATGAAGAAATACGCAAACGCGCTACACGTATCGTGGGTGAAGCAATTGCATGCGGAGCAGACGAAAAAATGAAGGGTGACCTGCGCAGCATTTTACATAAGCTGAGAGGCGCAAGAATTAAAAAAATTGAGGAAACACCCGTTACTCCTACCGACGAAAACACCAGCGAAACTACGAAAGCACCTGAAAGCGACCCTGCACCAAAAGTAAGACGTTCGGTAAGTCAACAGAGCTACGACCTGCAGGTTGAACACCTGAGAAGACTGAAAGCATTGATTGAACAGATTGCGGGCTATGTCCCCAATGAAATTGATCTTACCATTGCTGCCATAGGTACACTTTGCACGAATGCTGAAAATGCCACCAAAGTGGCACACCAGACCCGATCGAACTACGATAACGCACGTTTCATGCGTGATAAACTTCTGTACCGTAAGGTAACGGGAGCACTTTACATTGCTGAACGTGTAAGAAATTATGTGAAGGCTGTGTATGGCGGAAGCAGCCCACAGTATGTTTCGGTAATGCGACTGCACTTCCGGAAATTTAAATATACGGGAATGTAATGTTGATTGTAGTAGAAATACCCCGCTTGTGAGAGTGAAAGTGAAAGCTGCCCAATGGGCGGCTTTTTTTGTGGGTAAAATGCAGATGATTGCAGATTTGTTTTTAAGAGTGAATTAGTTAATTAGCGAATTGGTGAATTAGTTAATTAGCGAATTGGAGAATTAGCGGGTGTTCAATATGCCGTTCCTAAGGAACTCAGAGTGTCATTGTTTTTGTTTTTTTACCAATATGTCGTGCCTAAGGCACTTGGCTTTGCGGTTTTGTTCTCGCTGATTTTCGCTGATAAATAACCGCAGATCAGCGCAGATTTTTGAAAGGGTGGTTCAATAGGTCGTGCCTAAAGGCACTTGACTTTGCGTTGTTTTTATTTACGATTTAAAAAAAAATTTCGTGCCGATGGCACTTGACTACCGTTCTAAAAATGTAAAAAAAGGGAAATTAAACTATCTGTGCTTATTCCCTAATAAAGGTACAAAGCGGAACAAGCCATGTTCGTTTTTTTCGAATTCTGTTTCACTGACACGCAGGATGGTTGTCATCATTTGAACATCACCATCACCGACTGGAATGACAAGCAGTCCGCCTATTTTTAATTGTTGTGGTAAAGGCTCAGGAATAAAAGGAGCACCGGCGGTAACAATAATTTTATCGAAGGGAGCATGCGGCGGAAGGCCTTTGTATCCGTCACCATAAAAGAAACGTGGGCTGTAGCCGATGGTAGGCAGGAAAGCGCGGGTGCGGTCGTATAATTTTTTTATTCTTTCGATGGTAAAAACGCGGGCACCCAGCTCCTGCAATACACAGGCCTGGTAGCCGGAACCCGTCCCGATTTCAAGCACCTTCTCCCCTTTCTGAATATCGAGCATCTCGCTCATAAATGCGACTGTGTATGGTTGCGAAATGGTTTGTCCTTCACCTATTGGGAATGCCTGATCGGCATAAGCAAATTCAATAAAAGCCGAATCCACAAAAAGGTGCCTGGGAATTTTATCAATGGCCTGCAAAACCGCTTTGCTTTTGATTCATTTGCCAGCAACCGTTTCTACAAGCTTCTTCCGTAATCCTTTGGCTTTATATGTATCCGTCATGCAACAAAAGTACACATAGATTTTAGTGATGATTTAGGTTTGCATTATTTTTATCAAAATCGTTTTGTTCAAAAGAAAGAATATTTGGAAGTATGATTTTTTTTGTATTTTTACCCCGCAAACAAGCAAACAATGAGTTGGAATCTTAAATACAAAATTAAAATCTGCCGCACCTGTCTTTAGTATTGATGGCATTCTCCGCCACTAAAACACAAAAGCACTAAAGAGCACTAAAAAATCCTAGTGCCGTTACAAAATTTTCTGATTCAAAAATTCATTTTTAAAATCTTACCTCTATGACATATATCATTAAAGGCGCAGGTCTGACTATTGAAGACCTAGTAAATGTTGCCCGCAACAATGAAAAAGTAGAACTCCAACCCGAAGCAGTGGAACGCATCAAAAAATGCCGTGCTATGGTGGAGAAAAAACTGATCGCTAAAGAAATTATGTACGGTGTAAATACAGGCATTGGCGAGTTTTCGGAAATCGTACTGAACGATGATCAGGTACGTGATTTTCAGAAATATTTAATTTATAACCATGCTGCCGGTATTGGCGACCCCGCTCCTATCGAGCATGTACGTGCTGCCATGTTGCTCCGTGCCAATGTGCATGCACACGGAAATTCCGGATGCCGCCCCGAAATCACACAGACATTTGTGGAAATGCTGAACAAAGGTGTTACACCTCACGTATGTGAAAAGGGTTCTGTAGGCGCTTGCGGTGACCTTGCTCCTATGTCTCAAATTGCATTGCTGATGATGGGCGAAGGTCATGCTTATTATCAGGGCGAATTGCTGGAAGGTAAAGAAGCGTTAAAACGCGCCGGTATTGAAATCCCTGGTCTTTATGCACGCGACGGACTGGCTGCCATCAATGGCTCCAACTTCCTGACAGGAATGAGTGCACTGATGATTTTCGATACAAACAACTGGTTGAAACAAGCTGAAATCGCCTGCGCTATGTCATTAGAAGCGCTGAAAGCAAACTTAAAACCTTACGATCTTCGCTTGCTGGTTGCCCGTGGCTTCCCAGGTGGAATCCGCAGTGCTAAAGCCATTCATCAGGTTTGCAAAAACGGTGATCTGGCTGAAAATAAATTAAAAGTAAAAGTTCAGGATGCGTATTCCATGCGTTCAACACCTGCTGTTATTGGTTCTGCACATGATATGCTGGCCTATGCACGCACACAGGTTGAAATTGAAATGAATGGTGTGGGTGACAATCCTATTTTCTTCCCTGATCAGGATGTTCAGCTTTCGGGCGCCAACTTCCAGGGATCACCCGTTGCAGTACCGATGGATATTGTTGGTGCATGTGTAACAATGGTCAGTGTACTTTCTGAAAGACGTATGAACCGCCTGAACAATCCCGCACTCAGCATTGGATTACCTCCGTTCTTAACCAAAGGAGCTGGTATGTTTTCAGGATTGATGCTCAGCCAATACACTGCCGACATGCAGATCGTAGAGCAAAGAATTCTTTCGATGCCAGCCTGCATTCAGTCGATTCCGGCAGCAGCGGATCAGGAAGATTTTGTTTCGATGGGTATGAACACCGCATTGAAAAATCTTCAGATTCTTGATAACGCTTATGGCATTTTGGGTATTGAATTAATGGCCGCTGCACAGGCACTCGATCTGCGCGAAAAATACGAAACCCCTTATCGTTTTGGTGATGGTACTAGCAAGGCAAAAGAAGTAATCCGCCGTCATGTGGAATACCTTGATATCGACCGTCCGCTTTATCCCGACCACAACAAGATGAAGGCACTTGTCAAATCATGTGAAATTTTAAAAGAAGTAGAAAAAGCAATTGGAAGTTTAGAATAGTTTTTTCTCTATGATAATGAAAAAAGCCGCTCATTTGGGTGGCTTTTTTTGATTTATCCTGCTTTTTTTCTATATTTGATTTTTAAAATCAACGCATTAATATGAACCGACTGAAATTTCTCCTGCTGATCATCCCGGCATCGATAATGCTGCTGGGTATTTCATCGTGCAAAAAACTCGAGTTGGACAGGCAGGTATTCTTAGAGATTGATACCATTGCGGCTTATGGTAGCTATCTCGAAATCACCTCTCGCATTGTTGACTTTGGGGATTATGAAGGATTCGATCAACATGGCATCTGTTGGTCGTCGGACTACACTCCCACCATTGCTGACTGCCATATTGAATGGGGGGCGGTAAACAAATCCGAAAATTATTCTTATACCATAGGGCATGGAGAATTCGATGCCAGTACGACCTACCGCTTCCGTCCCTTTGCAAAAAAGGGCAACGATGTTTTTTACGGAGAGGAGTTTTTTTATGACAACAAATATGCTGCCGACACCTGGGAAGATTTGAACTGGGTCATCAATACGTCTTTTATCGAGCGTAATCGAGGAACCGCTTTCACCTTAGATAATCTGTCATATTTCGGACTTGGAATGGACAATTTGAACAATGACCTGAACGACATCTGGTGTTTTGACCCTCAGCAGAATACTTTTACCCAGAAAGCCGATTTCATTGGGGGAGCGCGCAACAGTTGCTGTTCATTTCAACATGGGAATTACGGGTTCATCGGCTTTGGTGAAGGGGGAGGAACTTATTACGGGGACATCTACCGCTACAATCCTGCCGGCAACGTCTGGGAGTACTGGAAAGACGTAGGATACCAGGCCTCCTACATGTCCAGTTTTGTCATCGATGATTATTTTTATTTCGGAATGGGCATCAAGTCTTCAAGTTTTTCAACGGAGTTTTACCGTATCCATATCCCTACTTGTTCTTCGCCTGAAACGCTGATCGATTTTCCCGGCTTTCCCCGCGGGGGTCACGTTAGCTTCTCTGTTGCAGGAAGGGGCTTTGTAGGTCTCGGTTCAAAGGATGATAATGTTACCACCCTTAATGATTTCTGGATGTACGATCCCGGTAGCGGCAACTGGACTCAGTTGGACAATTATCCGGGCATGAGCCGGTTCTCTCCTATCTGTTTTGTGATCAACGATATCGCTTATGTAGGCGGGGGCGCTGAAACGTATGCGGGAATGCAGTATGACTTCTATTATTTCGACCCCGGATCGGTGAGTTGGCATCAGCTCAACAACATCCCGTTCTCCGGCCGTTACAGTAGCACCTGCTTCTCCAACGGATCATTCGGATACGTCCTCTGCGGCACTTCAGGAGGAACGGGAAACAACAAAAAGGAATTGTGGCGTTTCATCCCTTAATTCTTATCTATGAACAGAAGCCTTTCAATATTACTTTCACTGCTGGTTATTATCATCGCGCTAGTTTTTCTTTTGTTTGTGCCTTCGCAAAATCAGGATGACGAAAAAACTCCTCCCGGCACAGATGGAATGGGAATACCACCCAAACCCGACACGTTAGCGGCAAAGTATGACACTGCAAAGAAAAGTGGAACAACTTCCATTTCTGTATATCCTGTAGACCACGGATTTGGATATGACATTCTGATGAACGGAAAACCTTACATTCATCAGCCTTACATTCCGGCTATTCAGGGAAATAAGGTTTTTTCCTCTGTTGAGGATGCTCAGAAAACAGCCGCACTTGTTAATTTTAAAATTAAAAACAACATAAACCCTCCGAGTATTTCCATCCGGGAACTCGACAGTTTGAAAATCAAAAGATAATTACGCATGAAGAAGCTACTCATTCTTTTTTCTATCCTAGGCTCTGCGTTTGGATCCCACGCCCAGAAATTGTCGAACGCCGAGATCCGCAACATCGACTTTTCGCTGGTCAAGGACAGCCTTGTGATCACTTACGACATCGCGAATGCCGAAAAGGACATGATGTACTTTGTGACGATTAATGTATTCACCGCCGACAACGTGAAAGTGGACGCCCGGTCTTTTAGCGGCGATGTCAACCGGATTATGCCGGGAGGCAAGAATAAGCGCGCCGTATGGCATCTTAACCGGGACGGCATTGTACTGGATCATGACATCTTTGTCGAAGTGCAGGCGATTGCCAGAAAAGAGATTAAAAATACGGAAATCCCCTCCTCTTCAGGTAGCGTAAGCCCCATCAAGTGTGCATTGTTCTCACTAGCCCTTCCGGGACTTGGTCAGTTTGTTCTGAAAAAGCAGATTTCGTATTTCGGTATCGGACTGCTTTGTTACGGAATGGCTGCCTTCTCGATCTTCGACAATCAGGCTGCATCCACGAATTACGACAAGTATCTTATCGAAACGGATTATGATATGCGGGAAGAATATTATGGAATGGCCTGGACTCATTACGGCCGCTACCAGATCATTTCGAAATGCGCTATCGGCCTATGGGCAGGAGATGTCATCTGGACCTACTTTCAGGCAAAACGTCATAACAAGCAGCTAAATGGAACAACGCTTGGACCCAAATTGTTAATCAGCCCCGGCATTGGATATACCGGACAACCCGTTCTGTGTTTCAAATACCGATTCTAAAATCAAGCATATGAAGACTTCAAATATTCTTAGCGCATTCAGCCTGGTGGGCATGTTGTGTCTCACCACACTGCTGTATTCACAGGATACCGTCATTTCTGCCCGCAGCAAGGTGAAACATATTAATAATCTTGGGGACAACAACAAGATCAGCCTGAAATCAGTCAAGTCGATGCCAAACCTCATCATGACGGATCCATCGTTTTCAGATGTCAACGGGAATAACATCATTGACGCGAGCGAAAACTGCACCATCCGGTTTACTCTTAAGAACGATGGTCAGGGGCAGGGTCAGCAGGTCAAGATCAAGGTCAGCATGAAGAATCCCATACAGGGACTAATATTCAGCAGTACTACCAATATCGGTGACATCGCCTCAGGGCAAAGTCAGAATGTTACACTCCCGATCGCCGGTAACCAGAATCTGGTAAACGGAAAGGCCGAATTCAGAGTTGAGTGCATTGAAGGGAACGGGTTTGACGCTGAACCTTTCGAAATGAAGATTGAGACGCATCAGTTTGAAACGCCCATGGTTATTGTGGCAGATGCAGTGTTCAGCACAGATCAGGGTGGGAAAATCAAACTGAATTACCCCATAAACCTTAAAGTGCTTGTGCAAAACGTGGGAAAGGGAGATGCCAGCAAGATCAGGCTTGAATTTAAACTGCTCGATGAAAACTGCCTGCTCTTGGGCGACTCTTCGAAATTTGTGATTGGGAAATTACGTAGCGGAGAAACCAAAGAATTCAATTTTTTGTTCACAGCAAACCGAAGGTATACACAAAATACCATCCCTGTCAAAGTTATATTGGCAGAAGGTGTTGGCAAGTATTCGCGCGACACATTGGTCAGCGTGCGTCTGGACCAGAATCTGACGGCCAGCAATCAGGTAGTAGTAAAAGGAGTAAAAACCGATGATGTAAAAGTAGCTTCCCTTAGTTCGGATGTAGATAAAAACATTCCTGAGTTCACTGAAAAAAATCAGAACCGTTACGCGCTGATTATTGGAAACGAAGATTATTCCAGCTATCAGAACAATCTGAATTCAGAAGCCAATGTTGAATTTGCACGCAATGATGCCCGAATTTTTTCTGAATACTGTGAAAAAACACTGGGTGTACCCAAAGAAAACATTACTCTTCTTACCGATGCCATCAGCACAAAAATGAAATCTGAAATTGAACGCTTCGCAAAATTTGCTCAGTACAGCAGCGGAAATGCCGAACTCATTTTTTATTACGCCGGACATGGATTTCCTGATGAACAAAGCAAAGATTCGTATATCATGCCGGTGGACATCAGCGGCGCCAGCGTTAATGACGGAATCCGGCTGACAGATTTGTATACTAAACTGACCCAGTATCCCACTAAGCACGTATGTGTTTTTCTGGATGCATGCTTCAGCGGTGGCGGGCGCAATCAGGGTTTGCTGGCTGCAAGGGCTGTGAAAATTAAACCCAAAGAAAATACGGTTGGGGGAAATCTGATTGTTTTTTCGGCAAGCAGCGGGGATCAGGTATCGCTTCCATACAAAGACAAACAGCATGGAATGTTTACCTATTTTCTTCTGAAGAAAATTCAGGAATCGAAAGGTGATATTTCAATGCTTGAATTGACTTCATTTGTAAAACAGCAGGTTGAAATCAACTCTGTAAAAATTAATTACAAAGATCAAAACCCTGTAATATCAATAAGCCCCGAAGTTCTTTCTTCGTGGCAAAACTGGAAATTAAAGTAAAAAAGTATGCGAATGAAATTAAAAAATATGCGTTGGTTGCTATTATTCATTTTTGCAACATCCTCTTTTTTATCAAAAACATCGGCGCAAAATTCGCCATATCAACTGGCAATGGAAATCATCCGGCCCGGACAAACATCAGTGAGCTTTACCGGGGGACTTCTTCATGATGGTGATAAAATCAGGATGTTTTTAATGAACAATCCTTCGTTTAATGCAAAATTGGATGATTCACTTTACTATTACATTTACAATTATATTGATGTTGAAGGCCAGTCGGAAAAGTACTTAATGTTCCTGAATCAGGCCAAATACGGCTTTGGTGACAGATTTTTCAACAGCAAAAAAAACATAACACTGGGTTCTGAGAACTTTGAATTTGTGATCGGAGACCCATTCGGCAAAGAATCATTTTTTCTTTTAATCTCTGAAAAGAAACTTGAAAACCCACTGGGAATTACTCAGCAGGATCTATTTTCTCTAATGAAAGGAAAACCCACAGATGAAGTGAAGAATTGCTATCTCTCAAGTCTTTCTTATGAAAGTATTGGAGATACCCCGCCAGGATTTAACAGCCAGGTAAATAATGGAAAGGGAAATGAAAATGATGATAAGATGGTGAATGAGTTTAAGGCTGTTCATATTGATGAAATCATAAAAGATAAAGACCAACTGTATACTGTAGTTCCCATTATTCAAATCACAAACCCACCGCCACAAAAGGAAACACGCGGCGCCAAATTAATTCCGCAGGTTCATCAGAAAAAATATTTGCTAAGTGGAATTAGCAGTGTAAAAGATGGTATTGAGAAGGTGCTTATCAATAAAGAGGAAGCTACTTTATATAACAACACATACTGGGAAAAAGAAGTTGTACTGCTGGATGGATTAAACACATTTGTAATACAAGCCATTTCACGTTCCGGCTCATCGGGTAAAGATACGATTCGTCTGATTAGTGAGGGGGATGAAGTAATCAGCGAAATAAAATCAAGAAATTTTCTCCTTGCGATCGGTGTAGACGATTACACATTCTGGCCAAAACTTACACGTCCGGCAAAAGATGTAAAAGCTGTTGGCGGCGTTTTGCTGGACCGCTATCAGTTTTCAAACGATAATGTTCAGATTCTGTTAAATCAGGATGTAACTGTAGAAAAAATTGACAAGGCTTTTCGCACATTAATCACACAAGTAACCAATGAAGATAATGTTTTGATTTATTATGCAGGCCATGGCTATTATGATAAAATTTTAGAAGAAGGTTACTGGATTCCTGCCGGTGCAAAAACAAATTCAACCAGTGAATATCTTCCAAATTCTACAATCGGGAAATATATCAAGGCTCTCAAATCACGCCATACACTTGTTATTTCCGATGCATGCTTTTCAGGATCGCTTTATGTTCAGGATTCACGCGGAACAAAAGATGCGTTTGCCGATAACATTGGAAAATTCAAATCACGATGGGCTTTTTCAAGCGGTCGATTAGAAGAAGTAGCTGATGGCATGGCCGGATCTGAAAACAGTCCGTTTGCCACATACATTCTTAAATTTTTAAAACAGAATACGAAAGATTATTTTGCTGTTTCTGAAATGGTGCAATTTGTAAAAACTGCGGTAGCCAACAATTCGAATCAGACACCGTTTGCAGCTCCATTAAGAGATGTAGGTGATGAAGGAGGAGAATTTATTTTTCGCTTGAAACAATAATTATTTTCTGTCAAAAAAGGGACTCTTTGCCATCGCGCTTAAGGGAATTCCATAAGCTACGGCTACGTCTTTTCCAAGCATTTCCAGCTCCATGGCAGCCTGCCCTATAGAATACATTACACGGCTGTCAACTCTGTTGTCAGCTGCAATACTAACAGCTGAACCTATAGCGATTCCAAGATCTCCAGTGTTAAACACACAAGGCGTTTTGGGATGACGCTCACGTTCTTCACAATTTTCATAACCACACATGCCGCATTTTTTTAATCCCTGTGAACGGATAACAGTACCAAACAAAAGAACCACCGGTGAGTTCAAAATGTTTTGTGCATCTCTTTTGAAAAACTCAACTTCAAAACGTTCGCCTATTTCAATCATTTTATCAGCAAGAATCCGGATATCATTTCCGTCAACAATTGCTAAACGCAAATTATCTACCCCACGCGCTTTAGGAGCTGTACGTGCAGCAAGCAATATACGGCCAGCAACTTCTTTCACAATACCTGCATTCAGACTTTCTTCAGTAATGATTGCCATATTTATTCTTTTATAGGGATTTGAATTTCAAAACAACTTCCTTTTTTTAATCCGGGAATAAAGGTCAAAGACGCATTACATAACTTTAAAAAATGAATGGATAATGCAAGCCCAAATCCATTTCCTTTTTCATCATCAGTACCATATCGGATGATTTTTTTACTTCCGGTAAATAGTATTGGTTCCATTTCAGCTGGGATTCCAATACCTTCATCTCTTACTGAAAATATATGCGTTGATTTCTTAGGTTTGTAATGGACCTGAATAATATTGCCGGAACGCGAGTATTTACAGGCATTATGCAGTAATTGTCGGCATACAAAAGAAAAAACATTAGTGTCTGTATTTAGTTGTAAAGCCGAATCTATCTCAATCTCAACACATACTTTTTTTCTGTCAAAATCATTTTGCATGCTATCTGCTGCATATAGGAAACTCTCACGGGGTGATACTTTTTCAATCCGTACAGAATCATTTTGATTTAGAAATCTTGTTGCAAAAAAAAGAATATCAAAAAGGTGATTGGCACGGTCGCCCACATTTTCAAGTTCATCGAGCAACAAATCACCATCTGCTTTGTTCATGCCCGGATTTTTTTTATTAAGCCTGACATACCCTACAACCGATGCAAACAGATTTCGCATATCGTGTGTAATCATTGAAAACAAACGAATACGAAATTCATCCTGAGAAAACTCTTCAGATAATTGATTTTGTTTTTGCAAAGATTGTTGGCTCATGCTTTGTTAAAATTAAAAAAAAAGCCCTTAATGAAACATCAAGGGCTTTTAATTTAAAACTGATATTATTTTACAATCATCAGTTTGCCTGATCTTGTTGTTCCTTCAGCATTCATAACCACGAGGTAATTTCCTGACTGAAGACCGCCAACATTGATAGCAAGCTTGTGATTACCAACCTGACGATTATTAAATGTTTCACCAGCAACGCGTTTTCCCTGTAAATCATATACAGTTAAAATTACATCTGATGATTTCTTAAGCGTGATCGATACAGAAGCATTGTCTTTTGCCGGGTTGGGGAATACCAACAGCATATCTGAATTTGCACTTGAGTTATTTGCATGCGGTTGATTAATTCCAACAAATGAATTGGAACGGAATGCACCACGACCCTGAGTTGCCATAATTATTGAACCCAGATTATAGATATCATAATTATATCCTTTGTATTTAATCTCAGTGGGGGAATTAATAGCATTGTTCATTTGATTCAATGCAAATACGGGAACGTGACCAACAGTACCTGACTCATCAGTCCAGACAGGAGAACTTGCAGTTATATCAGTTGTTGCATACAATCCCAAATCGGTTCCTACAAGTACCATGTTAGAATTATCCATTTCGATTAAAGAACAATAAACAGGATTTGCGGGGAGGTTTCCTTGCTTGGAAGTGAACGCAACAGGGTTAATCGTATCCAGAGCATTGGTAGTATAATAAATGTAATTAGTGGAACCATAATTCCCAAGAGTAACCAGCATTTTATTGCCATCATGTATATCAATAAATATGGATGTAATTGCCCGGTTGCCAAAGTTGTTTATCTGCATAGTATCAATTAAACATGTCAATGGTTTGTCAATGTCTCCTTTCAGAGAATCCGTAGCAAGTCTCAGTTTTGAAACACGGATTAATTTCCCGTTTGAAGTACCAATAAAACAATTGTCACCATCTCTTGAAACAGCAATAGCAGTAGAAGTGCCAGTGAATTTTGCAATTTTCCACCAGGATGGACCGTTTAAGAAATTATGCACACCACGTGTCATAAAAGCATAATCTTTCAAACCCATAAACATTTTTGAGGTGAGTTTATCCTGAAAATACAGTGTATCTCCGTAACGAAGTGAATCCGATTCAGTATAGGGAACATCGAAAGTCAAATCGCGGCAAGCATTAGAAGTAACCGAAATACTAGTAGGCATAACAGTGGTACCCATATATGCAAACATAGCAGTATCAGGAGAATAAGTATCATTGAAACTTTCCCACAAACAGGCTGGAGTCAGATAAGAACCATAACTATATGTTGAGTTATAGAGTTTACTGCCCAATATGTCACCGGGAGAAGTGAAAGTAATTCCATTATCAATAGAACGTGCAAATTTATGTTTTGCACCTGATGCGATTACTACTTCAGGATTTAACAATGAATACGAGCAATAGCCACCATCAGTACCAAAATAATAGGAGCTTCCTGCTGTCTCATAATTTCCAAGCAGTAGTTTTGCAGTTTGCGGTGTATTTCCCAAACTATCAAACAACAATGTTCCATTCCCTTGGGTTCCTCCAATTACATTGCCATTGGCATGTTCAGCAATTGAGAAAAATTGTGCGGTCTTGTAATTTTTATTTAATGTGATAAAATTGGATCCTCCGTCATATGATTTATGAATGCCGCCGTCAGCAGCAATGTAAAGCACACTACTGTTCTGGAAAACATAAGAATGATGATAATAATAAACAAATTGAGGGTCCGTGTACGTTAAAGTGCCTGATGATTTCTGCACCCAGTTTGTTCCGGCTTCCCAAGTCCAGAGATCATAACCACCAC
>JAZDMK010000317.1:0-6404 GCA_043800975.1 Bacteroidota bacterium
AGAAGAATTCTTCGCAGTAAAATGACACCTGCTGAAGCTGCCTTTTGGAATATTCTCAAAAACAAAAAGCTACAAGGCAGAAAATTCAGAAGACAGCATAGTATTGGGAATTATATTCTCGATTTCTTCTGCCCAAGTGAACGTCTTGCAATTGAGTTGGACGGGCAGTATCATGAATTGAGAATTGAAAAAGATTCTGTTCGTGATAGATATCTTGAAGCGCTTGGAATAAAAGTAATGCGATTTGAAAACATCTGGATATGGGATAATCCGGATGGTGTGTTAAAAGAAATTGCAGAAAACTTTGGTTGGTATAACAAAAGCAAGAAATAGAATTTCGCGTTCCTCGACCTCTCCAGGAGGGGAACTTTTTTTAAGTAAAATATTTTAAAATAAAAAAAACAAAAAGCTCCTCCACTTTTTAAGGGGAGGTGGCAAACCGCAGGTTTGACGGAGGGGTTGAATTGATAATTATTTAATTGGCTCCAACGGCAAACTAAACTGTCTCTTGCCCGAATAATGACAAAATGCATTTGCCACGGCAGCTGCAGTTGGTACTAAGCCTATTTCACCCAAACCTTTTGCGCCATAGGGCCCGTGCGGGTCAGCGACTTCAACACCGATAACTTTTATTTCAGGAATCTGATTTGATTTTAAAATTTTTAAATCTTTCAGTTTTGTGCTGAGTAGTTTTCCGTCTTTCATCGGAAGGTTTTCACTTAGGGCATAACCCAAACCCATGTGTACCGCGCCTTCGATTTGTCCTTCAAACAATGCAGGATTCATAATTTTTCCGGCATCGTGTGCAGCAATGAATTTTTCAATTTCTCCTATGTTATTCAGAACACAAAGTTGCGCGGCGTATCCGTAAGCAAAATGCGTAACTACTTTATCTGTATTAGAGCCGGGCTTGGTTGTCCAGTCGCAGATCCAGTGGCCGGGATAAGATTTTCCTGCCAGTTCTTGTAAAGTATATTTTGATAAATCTTCATTCAGTTTTTTGCAGGCGTCGATCACCGCGTTGCAGGCAAGCATGGTAGCCCGCGAGGATGTTGTCATTCCGGTTACGAGGTTGGAAGATGTACAAATGACAACTTCCATTTTATCGGCTGCCATTTTTGTTTCTTCACAAAGCGTCTGAATCACCATGTTCTGTATGCCTTGTCCCATCTCGGTCCAGCCGTGGTGAATAATAATTTTATTTTCAGAAACAATTTCAATTTTCACATCACTGAAATCGGGCATTCCGTTTCCTACGCCCGCATTCTTGATTCCGCAGGCGATTCCTGCATATTTTGCTTTATAAAAATCTTCTTTAATCGCTTCCAGACATTTCTTCACGCCAATGCCGCCCTCGAGTACTTGCCCGGTGGCTGTCATTTTCCCGGTTTCTAATGCATTGTCAAAACGGAACTGCCAGCGATCGAAATTTCCCTGCTTGCACAATTCATCAATGCAGCTTTCAAGTGCAAAGGCCGCTTGATTCGCACCAAAGCCGCGCATGGCACCGCAGGGAATGTTGTTGGTGTAAACAGTAAGCGCTTCCAGATCTACGCTGGCAAAGTGATACGCACCGCTGGCATGGCCGGCCACACGTTCCATCACTTTGGTTCCCACCGATGCATAAGCACCTGAATCACCCACCGCACGCATTTTTAAAGCGGTCAGTATTCCGTTTTTATCACAGCCCACAGCGATGTCCATAAACACCGGATGCCGCTTGGGATGCATGATTATCGATTCATCCCGCGTGAGTGAAACCTGAACAGGCTTTTTTAAAAGAAATGCACACAAAGCCGCATGTCCCTGAACAGTCATGTCCTCACGACCACCAAAGCCACCGCCGCAAGGCACTAGTGTTACTTTTACATTTTCTTCAGTCAGTCCGAGCAGGCTTGCAATTTGTTTGCGGTCCACGTACACGCCTTGTCCCTGGCTTAATAGCTCAATGCCGTTTTCAAATGGGAATGCCAATGCAGCTTCCGGTTCCAGAAAGGCATGTTCAATTCTTTGTGTTGTATAAAAGCCGGATGAAGTGAATGCCGAATTTTTTAATGCTTCATCAATCGCTTCTCCGCGCCGGACAATACATTTTTCCAGCAGGTTTTCTCTGTCGGGATGCACCTGTATGGCTCCGGATTCAATGGCTTTGTAAGGATCCGTAACCGGTTCCAGTACTTCATATTTCACATCAATCAATGCAGCAGCAAGCCTTGCAGTATCTTCGTTAACAGCCACCACGCAGGCTAGTACATCACCGATGTATCGAGTGGTTTCGCCTTCGGCAATCATTAGTGGCCAGTCGGGGTAAATCAGTCCAGTGTATTTGTTTCCGGGAATATCTTTGGATGTAAACACTGCAGTAACGCCCTGCTGCGCCTTGGCTTTTGAAATATCTATACTGATAATTTTTGCCCGCGGATGTTCGCTGAATTTTAATACACCGTAAAGCATTCCTTCTTTGTGAATGTCTTTCAGAAAAGGACGTTTGCCTAGTGCTGTATCGACTGCCTGGTACTTGGGCAACGATGTACCAATGTTGCCGGATGTTTCAGAGAATACAACAGACGTATTATTTTTAAGTGATGATGCAGCGAGTTCAATGGCATCCAAAATTTTTACATAACCGGTGCAACGGCAAAGGTGTGGTACCAGTGCTTTTTTGATTTCTTCACGTGAAGGAGAAGGATTATTATGTAACAGAATTTTTGTACGCATTAATAAACCGGGTGTGCAGAAACCGCATTGCACGGCACCTTTCTCCACATAGGCTTTGGCCAGAATATCACGAATGGATTCAGGAACGCCTTCCAGTGTAATCACCTGCGCGCCTTCCAGGTCTTTCATTTTGGTGGTGCACGATAAGCGGGCTTTGCCATCAATCTCCACAAGGCAGGCACCGCAAGCTGCCTGCGCCGAGCAACCGTCTTTTACGGAGGTGATGTGAGCATCGTTGCGAAGAAATTTCAGTAGGGATAAATCATGATCTCCATTAAAGGAAACAGATTCACCGTTAAGATGAAAATGAATCATACTTTAAAGAATATTTTTTATTAAATTAATATCAGGTTTTATTGGAGCTGGCATCTGCAACACCTGCTGCACAGCGTTAACATCTTTCAGACCAGAGCCTGTACACAGAATCACATTCACAGAATCGTTGACCAATTTATTTTCGTTTTTATATCGCAGCATTCCCGCAAAGGCAGCGGCACCGGCCGGTTCGGTAAACACCCCTGAGTTTTTTGCCAGTAGTGCAGAAGCGTTTACGATCTCTTCATCCGTTACAAGGCAGGTTTCGCCTTTGTATTGTTTAATGTATTGCTTTGCCATGCGGAAGTTGCGCGGTATATCCACCGAGATGGAATCAGCCACGGTATGCGAAGAAGAAGTAACAAATGTTTCGCTTTCAAGATTGCGTATAATATTCGAACTCCCGTCGGCCTGTACCGAAACGATCACAGGCATGTGATCCGCAAACCCTAGTAATATCAGCTCTTCAAAGCCTTTAAAAATAGAGGAAACAATCACGCCATCGCCCACGGGAACAAAAATACGGTCAGGTACTTTTTGATTTAACTGCGAGAAAATTTCAAAAGCGGCAGTTTTCTTACCTTCCACCGTGAAAGGGTTGTATGAGGTGTTGCGGTGGTACCAGCCGAAATCGTTGGATGCTTCAATACACAAATCAAACGCGGCATCATAGTTTCCATCCACCGGAACGATCGTGGCACCATACATCATGATCTGCGTGAGCTTGGCTTTGGGCGCAGTAGTAGGAACAAAAATTATTGCTTTCTGTTTCTGGGATGCACAAATGCCGGCCATGGAAGCGCCTGCATTTCCGGTAGAAGCCGCAGCAATCACATCCATCTTGTTTTCTTTTGCGTAGGCAGACACAAGCGCAGAAGCGCGATCCTTATATGAAAACGTAGGGTTGGTACTATCGTCTTTAATAAGAAGTTGAAAAGGCAAATATTTGTTTTCAAAAGAATGCAGATTGTATAAAGGTGTATTTCCAACGCGCAGGGGCGGGAGCGAGGCAGCGCTTTTCAGTGGCAGAAGTGGCAGAAAGGCTTGCTTCTCTATTTCAGAAAAAGAAAGTGATTTTAAATTATTGTAATCGTACAACACTTTCAGCACACCGAAGGGCGGCTGATCGGGTGTGTTTTTCGCACTGCAGTCGGGACAGAGATACATTACTTTATCCGGCGCGAAAGTGCGGTTGCAGGAGGTGCATTGATATTGGAATGATGATGTTTGCATAATTTAAAAACTAATGCAAATTACAAAAAAAAAGAATTACAATGCCATCCCTTCGGGATTGATGACTACTGAGCTTGGGATGTCGGCTTTCAATAACAATACAACTCCGAAAGAGTGGAAATGTCGGACTACAATGTCATCCCTTCGGGATTGTATGCTGCTTAGCTTGAGATGTCTTGAATTAAAATGCCATCCCTTCGGGATTGATGACTGCTGAGCTTTGGTTGTCGGCTTTCAATAACAATATAACTCCGAAGGAGTGGCATTGCTTAGACGGAAGAAGAAAAAAAAATACAACCCCGAAGGGGTGGCATTGTCAAACGAAAAACTCAAACAAATACTTTTCGTTGTATTCGATTTCAAATTCTTTTAAAAATTCGAGATATTCGTCACGAAAAGTCACTTTTTTGTGGTGCTGCTCCTGCCGGAGAATGTAATTGTAAACATTATCAATAGCAGATTTGGAATACGAAAATGCTCCGTAACCTTCTTGCCAGCGAAATTTTCCACGCACAAGTTTATTTTCATTAATGAACTTCGATGAATTATTCTTTATGTCTCTGACAATATCAGAAATCCTTTCTGAAGGTCTGAGGCTGAAAAAAACATGAACATGATCTTCCACGCCTCCAACAATAATTGTCTTCTGATTTTTTGCATTGATAATCCCGGCAATGTATTTATGCAGTTCATCCCGCCAGGGCTTGATGATAAGATTCTCCCGGTGATTGACAGTAATTACAAGCTGAATGTAAATTTGTGAGTAGGCTCCGGCCATTGTGAAAAGTTAAAAATGATTACCGGACAAAACTATTTCACTTCACCGCATTGTATATGCGGGCTAAAAAAAATATGAAAATAGATTTTGAGTTACTTCAAAAATCAAAAATCGCTAATCCTTGTTCTTAAATCACTAAAATCCGAAGGATTTTAGTGAGCAATCCCTCGCTTCACATCAGAGCGGTAACCTTTCATGCCACGGCAGGAGGAGCCACAGGAAGTCAATACGAATGAAGAAACAATAAAGAGAATGATTATTGAAATCCACAGTTTTTTATTGATGAGTTTTTTCATGGTATGTTGGTTTTTGAGGATGATTGCAAATTTAAGAATAAAATTAAAAAATGATGAATGACTTTTAATACATTTATTAACAAGGCTGTTTTTACAACTTTAATAACTGCTTCACAAAATATTCAAATTCCGATAACCGGTTGCCTACTTCATCGACTAAGTCCATAGGGCGGCCACCACTAATTGAAATTTTATAAATTTTATCTGCATCGTTAATCTGAAGACTGTTGCAGGTTTCAACGATGAGTCCTTTTTTCTCAACAGGAAAAGTTTTCTTGTAATTAATGAAGAGCTTTAATTCTTTTAATTTTTCTTTAATAGAAATAAAATCTTTTTCTGACAGCGTTGTGTCTTTATGTTTTTTCTCGGGCGCTGGAAAGCCGCCATAAACGTAGTCGTATGAAAGTACACCGTTTTTTATAGAATAAGTGCTGGTGTACCAGTGAGAATCTAGTGAAGTTTCGTGAAATGACTCGGTCAGATAAAATGAAAATGTTGTGTCAATAATTGTTGTATTGTTAGCATCCTTGACTGAAGACTGACTGCAGCTTGCAGTGACAAAAAAGGAAGCACAAAGAAAAATTAAAAGTTTCATGATGGATTTTTAACAAAATAAAAATTGAAGTACGCCGGATGTTATCAAATGCCGGGCCATAGAAACGAAATGAGCTAAAACATTCTTTGCCGTTTCACCAGATAGGCTGTTAGTACATCGTGCAGGCCTTTTTTAACATCAACTTCCACAAGATCGATTGCATACTGAGCGCATTTCAATCGGAGCTGATCGCGGTATTTGTGAATTGCATTCACATATGTTTCTCTCACTTCGTTGGGATGCGCACGAATTTCCTCGCCGGTTTCCATATCCACAAAACGATACGGACGGTTTTCAAAACGGAAATCTATTTCTTTACTTTTATCGAGAACATAAAAAAGAATCACTTCATGTTTGTTGTGGCGAAGATGTTGCAATGCAGCGAACAATTCTTCACTTTGTTCCGAGTTGTCCATCATATCGCTGAAGATCACTACCAGCGAGCGCTTGTGAATGGCTTCTGCAATCT
>JAZDMK010000331.1:0-3284 GCA_043800975.1 Bacteroidota bacterium
CCAACAGGGAATTTATACAGGTGTTGTTACATTGAATAACATTACTAATGGCAATACAGCCGCTGGTCTTGAGACATACATTAACAATGCTTATGCTACATGGGATATTCCACCCGTTGCTATTTTGGTACTGGGTGATTACGGAACTAACATCGCAAGCAGTGTTATTTCTCCAATCTATGATAGTTATTGCGTTTCCGACAATATGCTGGGAGATGTTGACGGAGATCATATGCCCGACATTGTAATGGCACGTATGGCTGCTAACAATGCAACGGAGCTGCAGACAATGATTTCGAAATTTTTAAACTATGAAAGAAATCCGCCTACATCGGTTAATTTTTATGACCATCCTATTACTGCATTGGGTTGGCAGGATGACCGCTGGTTTCAGCTGGGATCAGAAGTGGTTGGCGGATATTTCCGCAGTCTTGGAAAAAATCCGGTTCGTATCAATGCCCTCGGATCACCTGCAAGCAATACAGGAAACAATGTTCCCAATACTGGAACATGGTCAACGACGGATCCTTCTGCAATACTAAGTTACTTTGGACCTACCGGTTTGAATTACATCCCAACCTATCCCGGAACTTTGGGTGGCTTCAGTGGTGGCACTCCTGCGCAGGTTGTAACTGCAATTAACAGTGGTTCATTCATTCTTCAGCATCGTGATCACGGGCTGGAAACAGGATGGGGAGAACCAGCATTTGACAATACTAATATTTCTTCTTTGACAAATACCGGCCTTACATTTATCATGTCGATCAATTGCCTTACCGGAAAATACAATTATTCAAGTGAGTGTTTTGCTGAGAAATTCCATCGTTATAAATTCGGTTCAGTCAACAGCGGAGCACTTGGATTGATAGCTGCTTCCGAGGTTTCTTATTCATTTGTAAATGATACTTACATCTGGGGAATGTATGATAACCTGTGGCCCAACTTTATGCCTGCCTATGGAACAACACCTGCTTCCCGTGGAATATTGCCTGCTTTTGGTAATGCAGCCGGAAAATATTTTTTACAAGCTTCCAGCTGGCCTTATAACACCAGCAATAAAGAGGTAACCTATAATTTGTTCCACATGCATGGCGATGCATTCCAGACTGTGTATTCTGAAGTGCCTCTAGCTCTGACCGTGGTTCATAATGCAACTATCGTTACGGGTGCGACTTCATTCAACGTTTCAGCCAATGCTGGTTCATTGATCTGTCTTTCGTTAAACGGAGTAATACTCGGAACGGCAACGGGTACTGGAAGTGCTGTTTCCATTACAATTCCCGGAACTCAGGTGCCGCCGGATAAAATCAGAGTGGTTGTTACCAAACAGAATTATAACCGTTATGAAGGTGATGTACTTGTAATAGCACCATCGGGTCCTTTTATTGTGAACGATAATGTAGTCATTAATGATGCGACAGGTAATAACAACGGACTGGCTGATTTTGGAGAAAATATCACACTCAATGTAACCCTTGAAAATGTTGGTATTTCAATAGCCAACAATGTGGTTGCTACTCTTTCTGAAACAGATCCTTTTGTTGTAATTACTGACAATTCAGCAAACTTTGGGAATATCAATGCAAGTGCAGTTTCTACAGTAAATGGTGCTTATGCATTCCACCTGGCAGATTCTGTTCCTGATGGACATCTTATTGCTTTTACATTATCAATAACGGATGGTACTAATAACTGGACTGGTTACTTTAATGTATTGGCTAATGCACCCGCACTTACTGTTACAAACACACTGATTGAAGACCCAACCGGAAATAACAACGGGCGTTTGGATCCGGGTGAAAATACTAATATGAAAATTACAACAGGAAACATTGGTCATTCAAATATCACCGGTGTGCAGGCAACGCTGACCACGACTGATCCCAATGTTACAATCACAGGTTCGCCGCAGTCAATCACCGCTATCAATGCAGGTGCTTCACAAATACCTTCATTTGGCGTGAATGTTTCTGCTGCAGCGACCATCGGTGAAGTAGCCATGTTTATTTATACTGCACAGGGTGGTGATTACAAAGTAGTAGATACCATTTATCAAATCATAGGTCTTGTTTCTGAAGACTGGGAAACTGGCAATTTTACAAAGTTTGCCTGGGTTAACAACAGCGCGATTCCCTGGACTATCACTACCGCTCAGCCTTATGAAGGCACATACTGCGCGCAGTCGGGTGCTATTGGTGATCAGGAGACTACATCATTCCAGATTACATTGGATGTAGTTGCTAGCGATAGTATTTCTTTTTATCGAAAGATATCAAGTGAAGCAAACTACGATTACCTGCGTTTTTATATCGATGGCGCTCAGCAGGATGAATGGGCAGGTACAGTTGCCTGGGGCAGGGCAGTGTATCATGTTACTGTAGGCCAGCATATTTTTAAATGGACTTATGAAAAAGATTACAATACTATTGGTGGAAGCGATAAGGTATGGGTGGATTACATTTTGTTCCCGCCAATAAACATGCCTGTTTCAGTAAATGAAATCGTTTCTGATGGAAACTGGCAGTTGTATCCCAATCCAAACAACGGACAATTCATTCTTACAGGAAACGCACTTTCGGATGAAACGATTGAAATTTCAATTTTCAACAGCATTGGAATGTGTGTGTATAAACAAAACAATGTGAAGATGAATGCAAATTCATACAGCATCGAATTGCCGAATGCCGCTGCAGGAATGTATCTGCTTAAAATCAACGGAAATAAAACACAGACAACGCTTCCGGTGATTGTGAAATAAAATTTATTAAATACATAAATGAAAAAGGCTGCGATGTGCAGCCTTTTTTTTGGTGCTTTTTCTTATTGCCAATTGGTGAGTTGATGAATGTCTCAATATGCCGTACCTATCCTGAAGGGACCCCTTCGGGGAGGCACTCAAATTTTCCTTGTCCTTTCTGTTACAAACATTCCGTTCCTACGGAACTGGATTTTTTTGTTTAACGAATGTGTGGTTTAATGAAATAAATTTAAATTTGATGTGTAATGAGGGCGTTGCAATTATGAAAAAAAAACATATCTATATCAGTGTGCTTATTCTGATTTGTATAATTTTAATTGTAATCATACGATTCAGTATGTCCTCTGCAAATGTAGAATTCTCAAGTGAGGCATGGAAAAAAGATCCTGATCATCGCATTGAATTATATGATGATTTACAAAAAAAGAAAATTCTAGATAAAAAATCTAAAAATGATATTATTAAGATACTTGGCAATCCGGAGTCATCCGATACTGGTTATATGTATGATAACTTCATTGATTAT
>JAZDMK010000346.1:0-13970 GCA_043800975.1 Bacteroidota bacterium
AGCAAATGGGAAGATATTTTTATCTGATTTTTTAAGTATTTCCAAAGAAACAGCAGAATCTTTTCCGCCACCAACAGGCACAAGAACCTGTTCTTTCAATGTTAAAACAGAATCCTTTTCGAATGAATTTTTTGAACTGCATTCAACAGAAACAAAATCATTCATAGAAATCTCAATTCCGTTGAGGTAAAAAAACTCCCCAAGACCTTGATACCAAACTTTTTTCCAGAATTGAATCTGTGAATCATCCAAAGCAGCGGGTTCGATGATAATGCGAGCTGGGCAAGCCGTTTTCCAATAGCTGATCAATTCGATCAGGCCCATATGAAAAGCCAGGTTATGAATGACCGGATTATTCAGATTAACAAGAGCAGGGAAATCTTTTAAGGGGATTTCAACAGTCGGTTGAAAAAAATATTGATCCGACAAATTGAAGTGAAAATCAATATGAATAACCTCTTCAACGAGTTTTATTTCAAACTTCTCATAACGCAAAAAAGAAAATTTTTCACGCAATTGATAAAAGATAGTAGAATTTTGTGTAATATTCATTCCTGAATGAAGGTGTATTCAATTACAAACCTACATAAATTTCAGAAAATATTGAATAGCAATTTGAAAAAAAGGGAGCTCATTACAAAACAGCTATGAACATTGAAGCTTATAAAATGCTTTGAAAAAATGAAAATACTATGAGTAAAAAGAAATCCAACCGTCCGAAGCCAGGAATATTTATTCCTGAAGTTGGGAAACTCCTGATTTCAGAGCCTTTCACGAGCGACTATTTTTTTACCCGTTCCGTTATATTATTGGCAGGCCATGATGATGAAGGCTCTTTTGGTGTAATTCTGAACAAACCCACGGGAATTAAAATCAATGATCTTCTCAAAGATTTTCCCGATTTCAAAGCAACAGTCAATATTGGCGGCCCCGTTGAGAAGGACTCCATCTTTTTTATTCATACTGCCGGCGATCTGATTGAGGATAGTGTGCCCATCAATACTGGCATTTCCTTTGGCGGCTCTTTTGATTCACTGGTGGAAAATATTCAACTTAAAAAACTTCTTCCATCACAAATACGTTTTTTCATTGGCTATTCTGGCTGGGGGCCCAAACAGCTTAATCAGGAAATCAGCCGTCAGTCGTGGATTGTAGCAAACCAGCGTGCTGATTATATCATGAAGAAAAAAACAGAATCACTTTGGAAAGAAATTCTGAAACAAATGAAAAATGAATATTCCGAATGGGTTAATTACCCTGTTGATCCGCAGTTGAACTAAATAAAACTCATTATTTCAAATTTCATCTACTTACAATAATCCTTTAAAAACTGCTTTGCTTGCTGATTGCCTACGTTCGCGCGCGTTTAGCTTGCGTAACGCGTGCAAAGAATTCCTGCCTCTGCTCTCTTTTCGTTTAAAACAAATCATCTGAAAAGATGTATTGCCCCAGCCTTATTCCTTAACTCCCCATCTTTAAAAATCACTTCAACTATATAGTAGTAAACTCCAGAAGAAACATCATTCCCATTGTACTTCCCATCCCATCCGGGGTTCTCACCCGTTGCCTCATAAAGCAATTGACCCCAGCGGTTAATAATCCTCAGGTGAACGCTGTTGATATTGGTGCCTTTTACATAATACAAATCATTCACCCCGTCACCATTAGGTGTGAAGGCACTTACTACATTCATTGAATTTTCAATGGGTTCGGGTGGTATGGTATCTTCGCCACAATAGACTAATGATACATCGTCGATATAATAATATGCACCAGCAAAAGCACTTGGATTAATAACAGAAATATCCGATGTTGAATCATTTCTGAAGTTACCAATCATAACGTATTGTTCGCCACCTTTAGCAATATACTCCCATTCCAGTTTGATCCAATTCACGCTGTCATTTAGTAGTATAGATGTGTTTTCCAAATCAGGAGTTATACCTAAATTATAACCGTCGGCATGAGCATTGTCAACATGAATCAATGTGTCTGAAAAATATGCTCCAATTGAATTATTAGAATATTTATTTTTATTAGCTAAGTTAATGTGAAATGAAAAGCAATATTCTTTATTAGAGATTAAGGGTTCTTTTAAATTATTAATAATAAATTCTCTCCAAACATATCCATCTATATATGTATATATACCAGCATATGCACAACCTGTTTTTGCATTTTGAAATCCCATAATATTCTCAGGTACAGAAATATTTAAGTTATCCGAACAGCTATCATATAATTCACAAGAATTTAGATTGTTGATTTTGTACCAATCTATTGCATAATTAAGTTGTGAATATGCATTGGGACAGGTATCATGTATTTCAAAACTATAGTTCGAGATCAGGTTAACCTGTGCATAACCCGACCTCAAACTAAAAACAAAAACAATAATGAGAATCTTTTTCATTATTCTATTTTCTTATGATAATAAGTTTATCAGTTTTATTTACAATAATCTTTTAAAAACTGCTTTGCTTGCTGATTACCTTGCGATTCCGCAGTTCGCCAGTCGTTGCAGGCTTCTGCACTTTTTCCCATTCTGTATTTACAAACTCCGGCACTGCTCAGCGCATTTGAATTAGATGGATTTAGACGATACGAAGTTTCAAAATCAGTCAGCGCTTGTTGGAATTTATTGTCTTCAAAGTAAGCCTGACCTCTGTTCTCAAACACATTCGCATCCGAAGGATTTACTTCCAGCGCCATCGTAAAACATTGAACTGACTTTGCATATTCCTTTTTTGCTCTGTAAGCAAGTCCTTTGTTGGAAAGCGATGTAAGATGTTGAGAGTTGAAACGGAGTGCATGATCAAATTCAGCAATAGCCTTATCGTTTTCACCACGTGAATAATAAATTGCGCCGCGATTTGTATAGGCAAGAAAATAAGTAGAGTCAACCTGCAGAGCCTTGTTGTAATCAGCCATCGCACGATCTATATCTTTTAGTTGATAATAACAATTTCCACGATTACAATAGGTGATGGCATATTCATGCGGATATTTTACAGAAAGTGATTTATTAAAATCTTCCAGTGCACCGTTGATATCATTGTTGTCGTAACGAGCGTTGGCTCTCGCCATATATGCATGTCCGTGGTCGGGATACACATTGACTACATTATCAAATATAGTAAAACCATTCGCCCAAGTTTTGTTTTGTTGCCATGTAATGAGAGAAAATATTCCACATGCAAACAACGCAATGATAAGAGTACCGGAATTTTTAGAAACTTTCGAATTATTTAATCCTGAAATCAACCAGCCCACAATGATAAACAAACCGGCATGCGCCAGATACACATAGCGTTCAGCAACAATAGCAAAACCAACGGGAATAAGCTGCAGCGTCAGTGCAAGAGAAACAATAAAAAACAATCCTCCGAAAAAGATAACGGGTCTGCGTTTGTATTGCATAATTATCATTACAACCAAAGCCAATGCTACCGGGAAACTGGCATAAAAATACCAGGGCAATTCACTGGTCGGATAATAATGCATGGCAGCTAGACCAAAAGGCACAATGGTTTTGACAATATAGTATAAGAATGCATAGGATGAAATAAAAATCCGGTCGATGAAAGTAAAACCTGCTACTGATTGCTCATTCAATGCGGCTTCGCCTGCCTGCGCATAGATTGCGATAATACCTGCTGCCAGTGAAATCAAAAAGAATGGTACTTTTTCAAGCCATACAATTTTATTAAATGGTCTTTTCAAAATGTAATCCGTTAGAATTAAAATAACGGGAAACACTACTGCCGTTGATTTTGAAAGGACAGACAAAATAAAAAACAGCAATGCCAGAAAATATCCTTTGCGGTTTATTTTTCCTAATGCATATCTTGTATAAAAAATCAAACCGATAATGAAAAACAAAAAGAAGAGCACATCTTTACGTTCTGCAATCCAGGCAACCGATTCCGTATGCATTGGATGAACAGCAAACAATAAAGCAACCACAAAAGATGCTGTATCATTTTTTAAAAGTAACCGGACAAAGTAAAAAAGCAGAACCACATTGGCAGCATGTATTAAAATATTAACTGTATGATAACCCGCGCTGTTCTGCCCAAACAGCTGATAATCGATGGCCAGAGAAATCATGCTCAGCGGATGATAGTTCCCAACCTGAAAGTGTGTAAAAAAATAAAAGAAATTTTGTGAAAGATTTTGTGTGTAGGGATTTCCGATCAGGTAAATGTTATCATCCCAGTTGGAAGCAAAACCGTTTGTAAATGCATTGGCATAAACGATCAGCGTAATAATCGCAAGCCCGATCGGAGCAAGAAACTGTGGGTTTTTCTTTACCGGTTGTGCTTTCTTAACAGGAGATTTCTGAACTGTTTTGTTTTTGATTTTAGGATGAGTGGCCATAATCAAAGTTTAATTTGTTCCATGAAAAAATTAACCAGGCGCGGTTCAAAGGCAATGGTGAGGACAATTCCATACACAGCGCCCGCAATATGAGCGTCATGTGCAACATGATCCTGCCCTCGTTTTGTCATATAAAAAGAATAAGCCAGATAAAGAATGGCGAAGAGAAACGCAGGAATTCCCATCGGGATAGGAAAAAGCATCACCTTCGACATAGGGGAAAAAATGATGGATGCAAATACAACTGCTGAAACACATCCGGAAGCACCCACAGAATTATACGTTGGATCATCTCTGTGTTTTATCCACGAAGGCATACAGGAAACGAACATCGCACCGAAATAAAGCAAACCAAGATATAATGCAGCATTCTGTCCCATAACAGCACTGTAATAATTTTCCAACGCATCGCCAAAACTCCAAAGCACAAACATGTTTATTCCCAGGTGAACCCAGTCGGCATGTATGAATGAATGCGTAACAATTCGATAATACTGATTAGCGCTTCGGTTGATGCTGTATGGATTGAATGAAAGTTTGTAAAACAATTCCCTGTTCTGAAAACAGATGATGGAAAGAATTACATTGATTATGATAATTACTATCGTCACATTATTTTTTTTATTGAATGAAATTAAAACCACTTTTTCAAAACAGAAATACAGTAATCGGCTTCTTCTTTTGTATTAAACCGGCTGAACGAAAAACGCACAGAAGCTTTTCCGGGATCAACATTCAATGCCTGCAAAACATGCGAACCTTTTGAAATGCCCGAATTGCAGGCACTTCCACCAGACACAGCTATTCCTTCCACATCCATTAATTGAATGAGTGCGGAAGATTTTTCGTTGTCGGGAAAAGTCACATTTAAAATATTGACCAACCCACCTTCTCTGCACGTACCGTTAAATTTGATATTCGGAATTTCAGATTCAATCTTTGACGCAAAATATTCTTTCAATTCTGAAATTTGATTATGAAATTCATTTTGATTATCAGATATTTTTTCAAGCGCTTTGGCCATTCCAACCATTCCTGAAACATTTTCTGTTCCGGAACGAAGGCCTCTTTCCTGCCCGCCGCCATGAATATTTGTGATGCAGGGAACACCAGCTGCATGATATAAAAAACCGATTCCCTTCGGACCATGAAATTTATGTGCAGATCCCGTTGCATAGGACAATCCCGGCAAGTTAAATTTTACAGAATTTTTCCCTACTGACTGAACAGTATCACATAAAAACAATGCATTATTTTTTTTACATAAGGCTGCTACTTCTTGCATTGGCAATAAATTCCCGATTTCATTGTTCGCATGCATTAATGCAACCAGTGTTTGTTTTTTATTTTGAAGAAGTAACTCAAGATCCCTTAATGACAAATTCCCTTTTTCATCAAAAGAAAGAAACTCTACTTTGCATTTCTTCAATTCTTCGAAATAGCTTGCAGTATGCAGGATTGCATGGTGCTCCAACTTGGAAGTAATAATTTGTTCAACTCCGCTTTCAATAGCTGAAGTGATGGTAATATTGATAGATTCCGTGGCACAGGAAGTAAACAAAATGGTAGAAGCCGGAACACCGAATAAATCTGCAATTTTCTTTCGTGCATTTTCAACAGCCACACGCGCTTCCCTTCCCCATGCATGAATAGAGGATGGATTTCCAAAATTATTTTTCAATACATCACAAACCACATCAGCCACATCAGGATCAACGGGCGTTGTAGCTGCATTATCAAAATACACTTTCATTTTATGCAAGCGAATTAATTTCACTCATCACACGTTGCGCAAGTTTGTCAGCATTTTCAGCAGAGGTACTCTCTGCATAAACTCGAATGATCGCTTCAGTATTGGAAGTGCGCAGATGCACCCATTCTTTATCAAGCGATATTTTTAAACCATCAATCGTGGAAACCGGTTGCTTGCTATATAATTCTTTCATCTTCGCAAAAATATTCTGCACATCCATCCCGGGTTTCAATGCAATTTTATTTTTTGACATGAAATAATCGGGATAATTTTTTCGTAGTGCAGAACAGGAAATCTTTTGATCAGCCAGATGTGAAAGGAATAAAGCAATCCCAACAAGAGCATCTCTTCCGTAATGCAATTCGGGATAAATAATTCCGCCATTTCCTTCGCCACCGATCACAGCATTTTTTTCTTTCATCATTTCCACAACATTCACTTCACCCACTGCTGATGCAAAATAGCTGCAGCCCTTCGACTCCGTCACATCACGCAAAGCCAGTGAAGAGGAAAGATTAGAAACGGTGTTTCCTTTTTTATGATTTAAAACATAATCCGCAACTGCGACTAAAGTATATTCTTCTCCAAACATTTTTCCGTCTTCGCAAACCAGCGCCAAACGGTCAACATCGGGATCTACTGCAATTCCCAGATGTGATTTGGTTTCAATTACTTTCTTAGATAAATCAACAAGATGTTCGGGTAAAGGCTCCGGATTGTGCGCAAACTGTCCGTTCGCTTCTTCATTTATACAAATCACATTTTTCACACCCAACGCTTCCAGCATAGCAGGAACAGCAATGGCTCCCACTGAATTGACCGGATCTACAACGACAGAAAAATTGGCTGCTTTTATTTTTTCAACATTAACCAGTGATAGTGCGAGCACCTGACGAATATGTTCTTTTAAAAATTCATTATTCTGTGTGTAACTTCCCAGTTCTTCCACCTGACAATATTCTGTTTCAGCCGTTTCAGCAAAATGTAGAATTCTTTCTCCGTCCTTCGCAGAAACAAATTCACCCAACCCGTTCAGAAGCTTTAATGCATTCCACTGCGCTGGATTATGGCTTGCAGTAATGATGATTCCACCATCTGCATTGTAAAATGGAATCGCTACTTCAACCGTAGGTGTTGTCGCTAATCCAATATCAATCACATCAGCACCACAACTGTTGAATGTAGAACATACAAGACTGTTAACGACAGCGCCCGAAATACGGGCATCGCGGCCAACAATAACCAGCAGTTTATTCTTTTTTGTTTTCTCTTTGAGCCAGGAGCAATAGCCGGAAACATAACGTACTACATCGGCGGGCGTCAGTCCTTCACCGGCTTTACCACCAATGGTTCCCCTAATTCCTGAAATGGATCGGATCAGTGTCATGTATTGAATTTGTTTTTCTGTTCCGACAAAGATAAAAAAGTATCCACAACTTTTGCAAATTGCCTGATATCAGTGAGAAAGAATCAGTTTGCTTTCATGTTATTTCAATTATTTTTTTTTGTACTTTTGCAGGTTAAGGAGAATAAAAGAATGAGCGAAGATTTTGACCGCTTTGATGATGATGATAACAGCGACGAGCACCTTCTCGAAATAGCAGATCGTTTTGAGCGTATGCTTGCGCTCGGGAACGAAATGTATCTCGATGTGGAGGATTTTGAGGATTTAATTGAACATTTTTATTATCAGAATAACCTTCCCAAAGCCATACGTGTAGCGGATATTGCATCACGGCAGCACCCGCATGTATTGGTTTTCAAATTAAAAAAAGCACAACTGCTTGCTTCTACAAACCGCCCTGAAAAGGCGCTTGAGTTACTTTCACAGGCTGAACGTGTGGAACCCAGCAACAGCGAAATTTATCTGACGCGCGGAGCAATCTTCAGTCAGATGAACCGCTCGGAAGATGCCATTGATGAATACCGCAAAGCAGTCCGTAATTCTGAAGAACCGGATGAAGTTTATACAAGTATTGCGATTGAATATGAAAATCTTGGCGAATACGATAAAGCGATCAAATATTTAAAACTCGCTATTGACAAGAATCCTGAAAACGAAGGCGCTTTGTATGAAATTGCTTTTTGTTATGAAGCCAATTCCCGCTTTGATGATAGTGTTGATTATTTCAATCATTACCTCGATAAAAATCCCTTCTCTGCTCCTGCCTGGTATAATCTCGGAATCGCATACGACAATTTGAGTCTACACGAAAAAGCCATTGATGCATTTGATTTTGCGATTGCAATCAATGACACTTATATCACTGCCTATTTCAACAAGGCAATCAGTCTTTCGAGCCTGAAACGCTATGATGATGCGATAGCCGTGTATGAAGATACTTTTGAATTTGATCAGCCCAGCGGTCTTACTTTTTATTTTATCGGTGAATGTTTCGAGAAACAGCAGCGCTTTGCAGAAGCTTTGTTTAATTATCAGAAAGCTATTGATCTGGATAATTCACTGGGCATTGCATGGTCAGGAGCAGCAGTCGCAATGGATGAATTGGGGCGCTTACCTCAGGCTATAAATTATGCATCCAAAAGTACTTTGATCGATCCTGAAAATGCTGATTTCTTTTACATACTGGGTGACCTCTATCTGAAGGCCGGTGATATTGACAAAGCCGTTCATTCGTATGAACAGGTTTTAGAAATGGATTCTCAGAATTTTGAAATTTACATTGACCTTGCAGAAGTGTATTACAAGCACGTAGATATTTTTAAAGCCCTCGAATTGTTGCGTACCGGAATTTCCCGATTACCGGGTCAGCCTGATCTTCACTTTTTTCTTGCCGGACTTCTTTTCCTGCAAGGCAAAACCGGTGAAGCATCCGACAATCTTGAAACAGCACTTGGCCTTGATTTCTCTTTACACACACGTTTCATTGACGAATTCCCTGAATTATCAGCCAACGAAATTGTTTTAAACCTGATCGACTTTTACAAACAAAAAAATAATCAAGCATGAATTTTACTATTCCGTACTTACCTGAACGCACTGAAAAACCCCGCGAATCCGGAGTCAACATGGTTATGGACAAAGGACTCAGTTTGCGTGAAGCTGAAGATTTGATTTCATCATCTGGCCACTTGGTCGATCTTCTCAAACTTGGATTTGGCACTGCATTCGTTACTCCAAATTTGGAAGAGAAAATTAAATTGTATCAAAAAGCAAACTTCAATGTTTATTTTGGAGGAACTTTTTTTGAAGCTTTTATAGCTCGCGGAATGTTTAAGGAATATGTAAAAATCGTCAACAAATATCACATCAGCCATTGCGAAGTTTCGGATGGATCCATAAAAATTGATCACAAAGACAAATGCAAATTTATCCATACGCTTGCAAAAGATTTTACCGTTTTATCGGAAGTTGGATCAAAAGAAGCCGGTGTTTTCATCAGCCCTAATCGCTGGATCAGCATGATGCAGAATGAACTCGATTCCGGCGCCTGGAAAGTAATTGCCGAAGCACGTGAAAGCGGAAACGTAGGCATTTATCGTCCCAATGGAAGTGCACATGTGGCTCTTGTAAATAAAATTCTTGCTAAAATTCCAATTGAAAAAATAATCTGGGAAGCACCTCAGAAATCGCAACAGATTTGGTTTGTAAAACAATTTGGTGCCAATGTAAATATTGGAAATGTGGCAACCAACGAAGTGATTTCTCTGGAAACAATCCGTATCGGATTACGCGGAGATACCTTCCTGACTTTCCTTCCCGCTGATCTTCGTGATAAACTTCAACAAAATTTAACCGATTAATTGTATATGGGCATTACTGAATTTTTAGCTGGATACATCGTTGCTTTTATTGCAAGCACAGGCTACTGGAGTGTTTTTATTTTAATGGTTATGGAAAGCATGGTTTTTCCGATTCCCAGTGAAGCCGTGATGCCATTCGCCGGATTTCTGATTGCTGATGGACAGTTTACTTTTGCCGGTGTTATCATTGTGTCTACTTTAGGAAGTATTGTTGGTTCACTGATTTCCTACTATCTGGGTGCCTGGGGCGGTCGTCCCATTGTTGAGAAATGGGGTAAATACCTGCTTCTGGAAAAACATCAGCTCGATATGACCGAAAAGTTTTTTGCAAAGCGAGGCGAAATCACAATATTTATATGCCGCTTCATTCCTATCGTTCGTCACTTAATTTCTATTCCAGCCGGAATGGGAAAGATGAATATCTGGCGTTTTATTATTTATACTGCGATTGGCGCTGCCATGTGGAACGCTTTCCTGACATGGGTTGGCTTCGAACTCAAAAACAAATGGGATGAAGTGATGAAATACAGTGGCACTGTTGACATTTTTGTTCTCATTGCTCTTATTCTCGTTGTCATTTATTACATCTATAGTTTTCTTAAGAATCGCAAGCGCCGCAAAATGCAGGCTTAATCATGCGTACATTCGGATTAATCGGTTTTCCGCTGGAGCATTCTTTTTCAGCAAAATATTTTAATGAGAAATTTGCAAAAGAAAATGTGGATGCCGTTTTTAATTTGTATCCCATTCAATACATGGAAGAGCTTCCTCAGCTGATTGAAGAAAACAAAGATTTGAAAGGCCTTAGCGTAACGATATCCTACAAAGAAAAAGTAATTCCATTTCTGAATGAACTCAGTGAAGAAGCACAAAAAATTGGTGCTGTCAACTGCATTCGTATCGACCGCAACGAAAATGTAATTTTTCTGAAAGGCTTTAATACCGATGCGCATGGCTTCAGGCAGGCGATTGGTCCTTTTCTGGAATCGCATCACAATGCAGCTTTGATTCTCGGGAATGGTGGCGCAGCCAAAGCAGTGCACTTTGTGCTTACAGGCATGGGCATTGCATGCCGCATGGTCAGCCGTTTTCCGAAAGATGAAACCGTTTTTTCTTATACCGACTTGAATCAGAATATTCTTTCTGCGTTTAAATTAATTGTGAATACAACACCTTTGGGTATGTTCCCTGATATTGATGAAGCACCTTCGCTTCCTTACGAATTTATTACAGAAAACCATTTTTGTTTTGATGTGGTTTACAATCCCGCGCAAACCCAATTCATGAAAAACTGCGCAGCCCGAGGTGCCATGACCGAGAACGGCTACAACATGCTCTGCCTGCAGGCTGAGAAGGCGTGGGAGATTTGGAAGTAAACTTTGGAAGCATACAAAGGCTCTTTTCTCAAACTTACGGAAAGAGAGCTAAAATCATAACATATTGACATTCAACATTTGCACAATGGCGTGACTACTTCGCACAGCCGTCTGGCTGCTTCGCATTACCATCTGACTATTTCGCATTGAGGCGTGACTGATTCGCAAAATCGTCTGACTATTTCGCATTATGGCGTGACTGGCTTGCATAGCGCTCTGACCGTGATGCTGAGTGGCATGGCAGATTGGCGGAGATATCTGACTGCTTCGCATTATGTCGTGACTGACTTGCATAGCTCTCTGACCGTGATGCGGAGAGGCGCGGCGGGTTGGCGGAGATATCTGACTGCTTCGCATTATTGCGTGACAGGTTCGCATAGCCCTCTGACTGCTTCGCATTATGCTGTGACTACTTTGCACAGCCGTCTGGCTGCTTCGCATTGAGGCGTGGCTAGTATGCATAGCCATCTGACTGCTCGCAGAGTGAAATGGCGGGTACGCATAACCGCCTGTAAGGGACTCAATATTATATGGCGGCTACACATGGTGAAATGACAATGACACATGGTCCAGAAAAAGCTATGCATGAAAGCATGGCTGGTTTGCGTTTTACCGTATCCGTTTCATATTGTGATACTAGCAGAGCGTCCTAACAAGGAAGGATATAAAAATGTTACGCTACTTTTATTTTTCCTGTAAAAACGCGCGGAGCGCGGAAATGAAATTTTGTAAAGCTTGAGTATTTATGGTCGCTGTCTGAAGACAACGACCAACGATATTAATCAAAGAAGCGAAACATTGGAGAATGGGTATTTTAAATGTTCCACATTCGCTCTTCTTTATCATCCATTAGCACGCTATAACTTCGCGTAAATGTGAAACATTACTTATTAAACACCACCGCAAATTCAAGCCCGCCAAGGGTGTGCGTGTACTCCTTCAAATACGAAACAGTCATGTCGTAACTCAGCAGATAGGAAACATTTTTATAGCGGAATCCGGCATTGAAGATCGCTGCATCTTTGATTCTGTAGTTAAACCCTAACATACCGGTCATTTCCTTGTCTTTGAAATCATACATCAGGTTGATGCCCGGCATAATTTCAGTGGCCGTGCGCTGTTTCATGAAAAGAAATTTCGGATTAATGGTGAAGTCTTCATTCACTAAATATCTAGCGCCGGCATGTAGCAGATACTTCAGAGGCAGGTGCGAATCAGGGCTTCCGCAGAACGACTGCTTGGGATACGTAATATGAGAAATGGTAAATCCGGCATACGGAAATAATTTATCCTCATTGTAGGCACCTTCATAATAAATACCATAATTTACTTCAGGCAGCAGCCTGTGCAGGTTTGCAAAATTTTCGCCACTGGGTAAATCAGGATCAAAATTTCCATTGTCGTATTGATTATCAAAAACAAGTTTGTAATCCTTTGTGCTTTTATTAATCAGCCCCAGTTGCAAACCAGTATACAGTTTCAGTTTTTTCTGTCCCGGTTCAGAAATGCGATACGCACCCGATAAAACAAAACTAAAGGAATTAAAAAACTGCGATGCATCATCATTAATGATATAGCCACCCACGCCCCATCGTTCATTCAAATACATATCGTACGAAAATGTGGTCGTGGTATAGTTACATCCCGCAGGGCTCCACTGGCTGCGGAACTGCGTGGCACCCCTGTATTTTTGTTCATCGAACATTCCCGTGAGTGAAGGATTCAAAATAACAGGTGCTGCATCATATTGTGATAAATGAAGATCCTGTGCACAGATTCTGCCTGCTGCTGTGATGAGCATCAGAACTGCTATTGCTGAAATTGTTTTTTTCGTTTTCATCTCTCTGAATTTATCGGATTAATGTTACGTTTCCAGATTTCGTATAGGTCTTTTCATCTTCCGTGGTGGCTTTCACGGTATATGTGTATACGGCCATCGGCTGATCCACATCTTTCCATGTGCCGTCCCATCCTATGGTTGCATCGTTGGTAGAGAAGATTTCCTGTCCCCATGCATTGAACACTTTGAATTCAACATATCGGAACGGGCCGCCACGCACAAATAACACATCGTTCTGTCCGTCGCCGTTGGGTGTAAATCCAGTAGGCACTTTCGGCGGATACAATTCCACTTCAATATTTTGCCGGATGGAAATATTGGTTGTTGCCGTATCCGTGCAATAATTGGCATCGGTTACAATCATCGTTACAAGGTAAGTTCCCTCATTCAGATACGTATAAAGCGGGCTCATTATTGTAGAAGTTCCAATACCGTCTCCGAAATTCCAATTGTATGAAGTTCCACTGGAAGATAAATTTGTAAATTCAACAACGCCTCCCGTTGTTAAATCTCCGCTCATTGAAAAATCTGCATTGGGTCCGGGGTAAATACTGATTGGCTTCACAAGCGTATCGCGGCATCCGTGATCTGATTGAATGACCAGCGTTACATTATAATTCCCACCTGCGCTATACTGCGTCGTTGGATTCTGAATGGCTGCATTCAATCCGTTACCAAAATCCCAGTTCCATGAATTAATATTTCCTCCGCTCACAACCGAAAAATCGGTGAACTGAATCCCGGCATTGGCGCAGCCTGCCGTATTACTAAAATTGGCAAGCGGTATCGGCCAGAAAGAAATAGTATGACTGACAGAATTCGTACAACCCATATCTGACGTAACAATCAGCGTTAC
>JAZDMK010000022.1:0-2266 GCA_043800975.1 Bacteroidota bacterium
TGATTTCTTAAAATTTCAAAAAGACCTTTTGATCCGGGAACCTGCACAAGGCTGATTTCTCCCTCGAATATTTTTTTCTCTGGTGTAATGATTTCAAGATACATATAATAATTTTCAAAAATATTATTTCGATTCTGCTAATATTCTTTCACCTTTTTCAATGGCTTCTTCAATGGTGCCAACCAGGTTGAAGGCTGCTTCAGGATATTTATCAACATCCCCGTTCATGATCATGTTGAATCCTTTTATAGTGTCTTCGATGGAAACTAAAACTCCCTTCAGTCCGGTAAATGCTTCGGCAACGTGGAAAGGTTGCGATAAAAACCGTTGTATACGCCTTGCACGGTTAACAATCAGTTTGTCTTCTTCTGATAATTCATCCATTCCAAGAATGGCAATAATATCCTGCAGTTCTTTATAGCGTTGTAAAATTTCTTTTACTTTTTGGGCTGTATTATAATGTTCTTGGCCAACAACATCCGGGGTTAAAATCCTTGATGTTGAGTCCAATGGGTCAACAGCAGGATAAATGCCAAGTTCAGCAATTTTACGGCTTAATACCGTAGTGGCATCAAGGTGGGCAAAGGTTGTTGCAGGAGCAGGGTCTGTGAGGTCGTCGGCAGGAACATAAATGGCCTGTACAGAAGTGATGGATCCACGATTTGTAGAAGTAATCCTTTCCTGTAAAATACCCATTTCAGTTCCCAACGTTGGTTGGTAACCCACGGCAGACGGCATTCTGCCAAGTAGGGCTGAAACTTCTGAGCCGGCCTGTGTAAAACGGAAAATGTTATCAACGAATAACAAAATATCACGGCCCCCTGACTGTGCATCACCATCCCTGAAATATTCTGCAATGGAAAGCCCTGAAAGGGCTACCCTTGCACGTGCTCCCGGAGGTTCGTTCATTTGTCCGAAAACCATGCTGATATTTGATGTTTTCATGGCTTCAGGATCAACTTTTGATAAATCCCAGCCACCTTCTTCCATGCTTTTTAAAAATTCGTCGCCATATTTCATCACGTTTGATTCCAGCATCTCCCGCAATAAATCATTCCCTTCACGGGTTCGTTCTCCAACACCTGCAAAAACAGATAATCCTTCATATGATTTGGCAATATTGTTTATCATTTCCATTATCAAAACGGTTTTTCCTACACCGGCGCCGCCAAATAAACCAATTTTACCTCCTTTGGCATAAGGTTCAATCAGGTCGATTACTTTGATGCCTGTATACAATACTTCTGATTCGGTGGAAAGGTTTTTAAATTCCGGAGCCGGACGGTGGATCGGGTAACCGCCTTCTTTGCTTACCGGGCCAATCCCGTCTATCGCATTGCCAATTACATTCAACAATCTTCCCCTGATTTGTTCACCAACTGGCATAATAATGGGCTGGCCTGTAGAAATCACATCCATGCCGCGTGAAAGTCCGTCGGTTGAGTCCATGGCAATGGTGCGCACGGTATCTTCGCCAATGTGCTGTTCACATTCTACAATCAGCTTTGTTCCATCGGGTTTGGTAATTTCGAGGGCATCATAAATATTGGGTATTTCGCTGCCTTCCTGTTCGAAACTGACATCAACAACAGGTCCTATTACCTGTATGATTTTTCCTATGTTTTGAGCCATTTATTGAAAATTTAGGTAAATTGTCATTACATTACGAATTCACAAATTTAAAACAATTTATAAAAAATGTATTATAAATGCCTATAAACATTGTTAAGCTTTCGAGATGCGAGTTTGTACAAAATTTAATACAATTAGAATGAAATACAGAGAGTTATATAAAAGAATAATGAATTTCAAACAGTTACTTTTTTTGTTACTTATTACTTTGTTTCCAATTAGCTTTGCTGCATGTCAGCAAAGTGGGTTTAGGCAGTACTTTTCTGATTCGACCCTGCGGATAGATTATTATCATACAGGCAATGCATCAAACGAAATTTTTTCGGTTGATAAAATGTATGTTTTGCCCGGATGGTCGACAAATCCAAGGAAGTTGATTCCCGATTTCGACTATGGCTCATTTCGTTATACGGTGAAAAATAAGGCCAATAATGAAATTCTTTTCATAAGCAATTATGATTGCATATTTAAAGAATACCAGACCACACAACCGGCAATTGACGGGTTGAACAAGACTTTTCATGAAACAGCGCTAGTTCCTTTTCCCAAAGAAGAAATCATTTTTTGCATCGAAAAACGGGATTCGCTGCATCAGTTTCATGAGATTTTCAGCTTGTCAGTTGATCCAAAAGAT
>JAZDMK010000336.1:0-15679 GCA_043800975.1 Bacteroidota bacterium
CACCGCCCCACGCGACAGCCTGCAGGCGGCTGGTTACGGACAAAAAGTGCCTCGTACATTACACCGTGATATGCGGGCTATGTATAAAAACAAAAGCTATTCGTTTAGTAAAGGTGTAACATTAACAGATGATTATATTAATTCACTGAAAACATACGAAGAAAAAGAAGCGGCTCATCAGCTGAACCGTCGTACTGAGTTTAAAATTATCAGTGAAAAATATGTTCCTAAGAAAAATGCCAACGATTCTGTGGTTTCTCCCAAAATTAAACTGGTGAATCCTGATGACGAAGAAATTGAAAAGGATGAAGAAGGCAGCGGAACCAATGATGTTCAGCCAAACAACACAGCTGTTCCAAATAACACTACGGCACCTGTGAATAATAATAAGGCTACAAATACCAACACAAACAATAAAACACCAAACAAACCCAAGTGATGTGTTTGTGAAAATTTTAAATCCCGGCTCACTACCGGGATTTTTTTTACAATAGAATGAAGAACAACAGATATCAGGAAAGAGGCGTTTCAGCATCGAAGGAGGATGTTCACAACGCAGTGAAGATGTTAAGCAAAGGGATTTTTCCAAATGCTTTCTGTAAAGTTATTCCCGATCACATTGGAGGAGATGATGAATATTGCAATGTGATGCACGCTGATGGTGCTGGAACAAAATCTTCATTAGCCTATATCTACTGGAAAGAAACATCGGATATCAGCGTGTGGAAAGGAATAGCGCAGGATGCGATCGTGATGAATACCGATGACTTATTGTGTGTGGGTGCTACAGGGCCCATGCTTCTTTCATCTACGATTGGACGAAATAAAAAAAATATTCCCGGCGAAGTTATTTCTGCAATTATTTGGGGCACACAGGAGTTTTTAGAAAGACTGCGTTCGTGGGGTATCGAGATATACCTTACCGGTGGCGAAACTGCCGATGTCGGCGATCTCGTCAGAACCGTTATTGTTGATTCATCGGTTGTGTGCCGGATGAAACGCAAAGATGTGATAACTTGTGATGCCATTGCTCCCGGTGATGTGATTGTTGGGCTGGCTTCTTTCGGAAAAGCATCGTATGAAGAAAACTATAACAGCGGAATGGGCAGTAACGGCCTTACTTCCGCACGACACGATTTATTGGACTCGTGTTATGCAGAAAAATATCCGGAGAGTTATGATAATGCAATTCCGCGCGAACTGGTCTATTCCGGCAAAGTTGGTTTGCTTGATCCTGTTGACGGAACGGGATTGAATGCAGGACAACTATTGCTCTCGCCAACGCGCACATACGCCCCGGTTGTGATGGAAGTGTTAAAGGAAATGCGAAAAGAAATTCACGGAATCATTCATTGCTCGGGCGGTGGACAGACGAAAGTGATGAACTTTATTCAGAATATTCATGTTGTAAAAGACAACTTATTTACTATCCCACCTTTATTTCAAATGATACACGAACAGTCGGGAACTTCCTGGCAGGAAATGTATAAAGTGTTTAACATGGGGCACAGAATGGAATTTTATGTGCCGGAAAAAGCAGCTGATTCGATTATTAAAATTGCGACTTCATTTAACATCGATGCACAGGTAATCGGACATTGCATGGCTTCGGATGAAAAACATCTGACGGTAGTTACGCCTGAAGGTCGCGAAGAATATTAAAGCAATCATATATTTTTTTTAATTTTACGCAGAATTGCGAAGGGAATTTTATGTTACTCGAAAAACTGGAACACATTTATAAAAGATGGATTGAAGTTGGCAATATGCTGGTTCAGCCCGATGTGATGTCGGATATGAAACAGTATGTGAGATTGAATAAGGAATACAAGGATCTGAAGCCTATTGCTGATGCATATCTTGAATTTAAAGGTGTGATTGATAGCATAGCTTATTCGAAAGAAGTAATTTCTAAAGAAAAAGATGAAGAGTTTCGTGAAATGGCGAAGGGTGAGCTGGAAACCTTAATGAATAAGAAGAACACAATGGAAGAGGACATCCGAGTAATGCTTATTCCAAAGGATCCTGAAGACGATAAAAATGCAATTCTTGAAATTCGTGCGGGAACGGGTGGCGATGAAGCCAGTATTTTTGCAGGTGATCTATTTCGTATGTACGGGCGTTATTGTGAAGCCCGTGGATGGAAAATGGAAATTGTAGATTTCACAGAAGGCACTGTCGGCGGTTATAAAGAAATTATTGCCGATGTGAGCGGTAATGGTGTGTATGGACAATTGAAATACGAATCCGGTGTGCATCGTGTGCAGCGTGTTCCGCAAACGGAAACGATGGGCCGCGTGCATACTTCTGCTGCTTCTGTTGTGGTTTTACCCGAAGCTGATGAATTTGATGTGGATATTAAAATGAGTGATATCCGTAAGGACACCTACTGCTCTTCCGGTCCCGGCGGACAATCAGTAAATACAACCTATTCCGCCGTACGTCTGACGCACGTTCCAACAGGAATTGTTGTTACATGCCAGGATCAGAAATCGCAGATGAAAAATTTTGATAAGGCATTGACTGTATTACGCAGTAGAATTTACGAAGTGCAGCACAGCAAATATCTGGACGAAATTTCTTCGCGTCGCAAAACAATGGTGTCTACGGGTGACCGTTCTGCAAAAATCAGAACGTATAATTATCCACAAAACAGAGTGACCGATCATAGAATAGGATTAACATTATATAATCTGCAATCCATTGTTGAAGGGACGATTCAGGAGCTGATCGATTCGTTGCAGCTGGCCGAAAATGCAGAAAAATTAAAAGAAGGATTACAAGATGAATAGAGAACAACTGATTAATACGATCCGAAAAAAGAAGAGTTTCCTTTGTGTGGGGCTTGATTCCGACATTTTAAAAATACCAAAACATCTGCTTGAAAAAGAAGATCCGATTTTTGAATTTAATAAAGCCATCATTGATGCCACACATAAATATTGTGTTGCGTATAAACCCAATTTTGCATTTTATGAATCGATGGGATCGCTGGGCTGGCAAAGCCTTGAGAAGACAGTGGCTTACATCCGCGAAAATGTGCGCGATGTGTTTTTAATTGCCGATGCAAAACGTGGTGATATTGGAAATACATCCAAACTTTATGCACGTGCCGTTTTTGAAAAAGATAAACTTGATTTTGATGCGATCACCGTTGCACCATACATGGGCAGCGATTCGGTACAGCCTTTTCTGGATTATCCGAATAAGTGGGTGATCATTTTGGCACTGACTTCCAATCAGGGTGCATCCGATTTTCAGCTTTTACAAACGGAAAACAAACATTGTTTGTATGAGGATGTACTTACCAAAACCCGCGACTGGGGCAATGAAGGAAACATTATGTATGTTGTGGGTGCAACCAAAGCCAGCATGCTGAATTCGGTAAGAAATATTGTTCCTAATCATTTTCTGCTGGTTCCCGGTGTGGGCGCGCAAGGCGGATCGTTAAGTGAAGTAGCAAAATTCGGAATGACGAAAGAATGTGGATTGATCGTGAATTCTTCACGTGATATTTTGTATGCAGGAAAAGCGGAAGACTTCGCTGTTAAAGCGGCAGAAGAAACGCAGTCATTACAGGAAGTGATGGAATCGTTGCTGCGAGAGTATGAAGTGATTTAATTTTATTTCTGAAGTATTAATAAAGATGTGATCGGAACGTAACAGTTCGCTATCGCATCAAAGAATCTCATCTTTCCAGCCATTGTTGGCTTCGGGCTTGCAGTCGCTGCTTTGCATGTAGGGCTTGATATCCAGCAAAGGTGTATTATTTAAAATGTCAAGACCTGTTGTATAAATTCTGTTTCCTTCAATTTTCAGAATGCGTGTGATGGTCATCCCAATCGGGTTCGGACGGTTGGGCGAACGGCTGGCAAACAAACCTACTTCACGTCCGTCGGCGACGGGTGGGTGAACCCTTAATTTGTGCGGCTTTCCACGATCGATGTAAAAAAGAAGAATGATGTATTTAAATGTATTCACTAAATACAATGCATCTGTCAATTCAGGATTCAGGTCAATATAAAAAACGCCTTCCTGATCTTCGGATGCAAAAAAAGGTGCTTTTTCTTCATAAGGCGTATGAACCGTGCCTATGGCCTGAAAGCAGATGTCGCTCATTATTTTGAAATTTCTTTCAGCCAGTTTCCGAATGCATCCATTCCTTCGCCGTTGCGTGCAGAAACTTCAAAGAACCTGATATTGCTGTTGATGCGCAATGCATTTTCTTTTACTTTTTCTACACTGAAATCAACGTAAGGTAAAAGATCGATCTTATTGATAATGCAAAACTGCGAGGAAGCAAACATATAGGGATACTTCAGCGGTTTATCATCACCTTCGGTAACACTGATAATCACAATTCTGTTTTTTTCACCTAGGTCGAAAAGGGCGGGGCAGACTAAGTTTCCAACGTTTTCGATTAACAATAATGCGTTGGAAGGAACGTTTAATTCTTTCACGGCTTTGTTTACCATTTCCGCATCGAGGTGGCAGCCGCTTCCGGTATTGATCTGTATCGCAGCAGCACCGGCCTTTTCGATGCGTTCTGCATCATTCATGGTTTGCTGATCGCCTTCAATTACAAAAAACGGAATTTCGTTTTTCATTTTTGCAATGATCTTTTCGAGCAAAGTCGTTTTGCCTGAACCCGGTGAACTCACAAGGTTTAATGCAGTGATTCCTTTGGCTTCAAAGTAGCCGCGGTTGCGTTCGGCAAGCAATTGATTTTGCCCGAGCACATCCTGTTCAATGCGGATTTCCTTGCTGTGCGGGTGTTCGTGCGTGTGATCGTGTGAATGCTCATGGTCATGCGAATGATCGTGGTGATGACCTTCTTCGTGATGGTGATGGGAATGCGTGTGTTCTTCACCATCGTGTGTATGATCATGCGTGTGCGGATGATCGTGATCGTGTGTGTGTTTTACTTCCTGTCCGGGTTTCCGGAGGGTATATCTTTCGTCGGGGTTGCTACAGCCACATGTATCGCACATAGTTGAAATATTTTAATCAATGAAAAGTGAACGTATTTTTAATTCTTTTCCTTTTATAATATCGGGAGAAGTGGTATTGCAGGAAGGGCAGCCATCGTAAAACTGTTTCATTTCGAATTCGGTGGAACAGGCCGTGCAGCGAGCGAAAGCCTGAATTTCGATCATCTCAATAACAGCTCCGTCCAGGCAGGTGTCCTTGGTGGCCAGCTGCATGGCAAATTCAAGGTTATCACGCACAACACCCGATAAGGTGCCGATTTCGATTTCGATTTTCGATATTTTTTTCACACCCAGTTCCTTCGCTTTGTCTTCAGCGATATCAATAATCTGGGATGCTATGGAAAGCTCGTGCATGAAATAAATTTTTGCAAAGATAACAGAAGTTTAAATGAATTGATAGCAGAATGCAAATGTACAGAATCAATCACCGACTAATTAAAAACTTCCCCTGCGCTTCTTTATTCTTTTCTTTGCAACTGAGTTTATAGAAATAGATTCCGTTCGGAAAGGATGATGTGTTTACGGAAATCTTTTTCTCTTTGATTTCACTTTTTGTCAAAATCTGTTTTCCAATTTCATTTGTAATTACCAGAACAAATGAGTCCTGATCAGGATTTCGAAATTCAATCGTGATGTTTTCTTTGGATGGATTTGGATAACATTTGGCTTTCACAGTTTTTGAATGTAAAGGAAGTGATAAACAGGCCAGATCATCATGAATGGTTATGTCATCAAACATAAGCCCGCCTTTACCACTGTGGTTGGCATCGGAAATAAATGTAAAGCGGAAATACACGCTGTCAAAAGCTTGTATACCCTGACTAATCCATAAGTCTTGTGTACGCACTTCAAAGTAATGCCATCCTGATGATCGTCCACTCAGGACAGGTTTGAGTGTAAACCATGTGCAGTTATTATCTGTCAACAGGTCTGTCCAACTTAAGCCACTGTCACTTGAAAATTCAATTTTTCCATAATCAGTCAGTGTATCTGAATCAACAAAATAGTAACCAGACAGCGTTCTCCAGTGGATGGGACAATATGTACATCCTGAAACATGACGAATCGTAAATGAGGATGTGTCGGAAGGTGGATAAGGGTTTAAGGTATCTGTAATAATTACATTAAAGGAAGTGTGTGCTGAAGATAAAACCGTTTTCTGAGGCCTTCCAACATGCCAGCAATTTATATGATTAGAGGCTGAATCAAATACAAATTTATAACTGCCGATTGGATTTGTTTCGAAGTTAAACGTGTATGTATTACTGGGGTACTGCGAAAACGCAGAAGTAACAAAGAAGCAGAGAAGAATGGTGAGGAACCTCATAATATTTTTTCTTAAAGACTTATTGTGGGCAACAAAAGTTGCATCTCAGCAAATCCTCGGCAGTTGCTCGCCTGCGGGCATTTCCACAATGCGGCTGCCCCCGATTTCTGTCTTTAGAATTACACGGCCGGCCTGCGTTTCGGTGATCTCTCCGATAACTGACGCATTCTTTCCGAACTCATGCGATTGCAGTGCCTTCAATGCTTTGGGTGCATCTTCATCCGAAACAATCATCAGCACTTTTCCTTCATTGGCCATCAGCAAGGGATCAAAGCCAAGCAGTTCACACAAACCCTTTACCGGTTCTGAAACAGGAATGGCCGTTTCCTGCAAAAGAATTCCGTAATTTTTTTTCTCAACCAGTTCGCACAAAACCGCAGCCAGTCCGCCGCGTGTGGCATCACGCATGAAGCGCACCGAAGGGCAGGAGGAGAGTACGGTTTCAATCATCCCGTTCAGGCAGGCACAATCGGAATACAGTTCGGGTTCAAAGTGTATCCCGTTTCTGGCAGCAGCCACCGATGCACCATGATCGGCCAGCGTTCCGTTGATGATAATTTTATCACCAATTTTTATATCTGCACCTGTGCTGATATTTTTATTCTTTGGATCTAAGATTCCGATACCGCTGGTATTGATAAATATTTTATCACACTGTCCTTTGCTCACTACTTTTGTATCGCCCGCCACAATTGATACACCGGCTTTCTTCGCTTCTTCCGCCATGGCGATCACAATTTTTTCAAGCTCCGCAATGTCAAGCCCTTCTTCAAGAATAAAGCCGCAACTCAGCCATTTGGGTTTGGCGCCTGATACCGCAAGGTCGTTCACCGTGCCGCATACAGCGAGTTTGCCAATGTTTCCTCCCGGAAAAAATATCGGGGTTACCACAAACGAATCGGTTGTAAAGGCGAGCATTCCTGCAGGAACTTCCACAATGGCACTATCGGTAGGGAATTGTTCCGCTCTTCCGAACTGTGTCAGAAACAAATCATGGATCAGCGACTGCGTTTGCTTGCCACCACTGCCGTGCGACGAGAGAATGTTTTTTTCTTTCATGGGACAAAAGTAAGAAAAAAGACCGAAGACCGGAGACGGAAGACCGAAACCCGAATACACCCGCTCTCTGACTGTGCGAAATCGCTGTACGACAAGTGAAGATCGCTGCGCAACAAATTGAAATCGCTGCACAACAAATTGAAATCGCTGTACGACAAGTGAAGATCGCTGCACAACAAATTGAAATCGCTGTACGACAAGTGAAGATCGCTGTGCAACAAATGGAAATCGCTGCACGACAAATGAACATCGCTCTCTGACTGTACGAAATCGCTGTACGACAAGTGAAGATCGCTGTGCAACAAATTGAAATCGCTGCACGACAAATGAAGATCGCTCTCTGACTGATCGAAATCGCCGTAAGAAGATGCGACATCGCTCTCTGACTGATCGAAATCGCTGTACGACAAATGTAAATCTCTATACGAAAATAGGAAGTCGTTAAATGATGGTATGCCTTGCTGTTGTTGCTTTACAGGGAGTAAAAAATCAATCCTTAATCAGCTTCGAATTTTCGTGCCCTTTTCAAAGAATTGATTGGGGATGGTGCAACTTAAGGAATTTGAACTTTAGTAATATGCAAAAGATAACCTAATAATCTCTTGAAATTTAAATTATTCGTATCAATAATATCTGTGTTTTTAAGATCAATCCTATAGCGATCACCTCTTTTACATAAATCAAAAACAACATACCCAGAATAACCATCATTTGGAACTAACACCGAAAAATTGTTAGGATTTATTTTTGTTAAATTATCGATTCTATCAAGGTCAAACAACATTTTTGTATAATCAAAAATACTATCAAGTTGATTGTTTGTCAATTTAAATTGATTGGTATCAATCGGCAGAAATGATTCATGTACCCTATATTTGTATTTGATGAAATAAATTGTGTTTTTCCTTAATGAATCATTTTCAAAGATGTCAGTTGGAACATTATAAAGGTCACAATTTTTAATAAAAAATACATATCCTTCTTCTTTTAAAAAATTATTGCAATTAATTACAATATTAAAATCATAATAATGAAAATGCTTTGATTTCTCCTTTTGTATATCCTGAGCTTGAAGAATAAATGGAAAACACAATAATGCGTGTAGTATAAATTTATGAACCATGAAGCCTTTATAAACTGTTTTATCATTTTTTCGCATACCCCACAAAAATAGTAAATTTGATTCATGTTTTAGCATAATCGAATCCGCTGAAAAGCGAATGAGTTTAAAATTAATTGACAAGCGAATAGTTTTTTGAGCAGACTCGTATTCCTATGTGCCTATGTAAATCTATGTCTTCTATGTGTTAAAAAAACCGAAAAGCCCCGGCTACTGCTTGCAATCATTTCTCCTGACTTCGTGCTTCCAACTTCCAACTCAAAAAAATCCCTAACTTTGCAAAAAATTCAAAGAAAATGTGTCTTAGTATTCCTGCAGAAGTAATATCGATTGAAGGCGACACTGCGAAAGTGACCGTGGGTGGTGCCGTGCGTGAAGCATCGCTTCAGTTGCTTGAAGAAGTGAAGGTGGGTGATTTTGTTTTACTGCATACCGGCTTCGCCATTGAAGTGATCAGCCCCGAAGAGGCCGAAGAAACCATGCGCTACTTACGAGAACTGGGTGAAGTATCGCCGGAAGATAAGCCTTTGTTTTAAATCCTGAGCCTGAAGGATTAGTTAACTACGTGTACTGCGCCCCGGTATTTGGTTTGCCCGAATTCCAGTATGTAATAATAAACTCCATCGGGAACCTTGGCTCCGCTGCTCATATTATTTCCATTCCAGCAAGGATTGGCTTCGTCTTTTTCAAACACCAGCTTTCCCCATCTGTTAAAGATTTTCAGGGTGTAACAATTTGCCATTTCAGGAGCCGTCTTCAACTGATAACAATCGTTTTTCCCGTCACCATTCGGAGTGAAAACATTGGGTGGCGGAAGGCCGACAATACCGGTGTACATATCGATTGCGATGGCTTGAATAAGCGTATCGATGCAATAGGTATTCTGAGCAATCAGTTGAATGAATACTGTATCGGTTCCATACATAAGCATTGTTTCGGCATGGCTTTCTGTAGAAGTGTAACCATCGGAAAAAGTCCAGTTAAAAGAATTAAAATTCGTAGAAGTGTTATCAGCGGAAACAATAATTCCTTCACAGGTAGGATTAACCGTTGTTACAAAATCCATCACCGGTGGCGGGCTGACGAATACGGTATGCGTTATTGTGTCTCTGCATCCAGCCAGCGTTGTATCCATTAAAGTTACGGTGTAAGTACCCGGATTTTGAAAGATGTGGGTTGGATTATCACCTCCTATGAGATTGTTATCGACAGAGCCCGGATCGCCGAAATCCCAGTACCATCCGACAACAGGGGCGTTGGCATAGGTAGATGTGTGATTAAACTGAATGGGAAGGCCCATGCATCCGTTGTTAAATGTGAATTCAGAAAACACATGTGCAGGAAGAATAATTGCTTTGAGCGTATCGACGCAGTATGAGTTGGCCTGAGAGGTAAGAATACATGAATAAACGCTGCTGTCGAGCGGATTAGTAACAGATATTGATTGTGTTGTAGCTCCACCCGGCGACCATTGATACAAAAAACCATAAGGCGCAACAAGATTTACGGTTGAATCACCGAGGCAATATTTTACTTTTAACTGTCTGGGTAAGCATTGTGTATTAAAATAAGCATATCCGAAATGCCCTGTCAATGCACAATCGTAAGTTGTAAACTGCACTTTAATATTTTGTCCGTGATATGCTTTTAAGCTCAATCCTACGGTACGCCAGTCAAACCATTTTACTACCTGAATTCCAATATTACATGTGTTGGGTGTGTATCCGGGCATACCCACGTAATAGGTAAAACGTGAACATGTGTCTGTCATTACATTACCAAACTGGTCAAGAATTCTGATTTCAAATTTGGGCATTTCTGTAGGAAGATGAGCGCCATCATCAGGATCTTCGAGAACTACGGCGTATCTGTATACGTAAAGTCCGTTGATGTTCGTATCTACGGCAATATCATAAGTAAGGCGTTCTGCCTCGGCGCCGATATCCGAATTTCCAAGTCTTACTGTTCGGTTAACACCGGTGGGAATCATCTGAAGACCTCCGCACGACATTGGATCAACGCCGGGTGTAGAAATTATTGTGTGTCTGCCAGTGGCAAACCCAGCAGTAGTGCAAGGGCTGGTGAAATCGCCATAACAACCGGTCCAATTGTTAAAGTTGTTTTCAGAAAAATCGGAATTGGGACAAGTGGAACTGGATACCTGCGCATTCGTTATCGAATACGCGCAAACCAGTAACAGAAAAGCGAGAGCAAATTTTATTTTCATAAATAACGACTCTTTAGAAGAGTCAAATTTAGTTAATAATTTTATAAAAAACTGACAAACAAATTATTTATTATGAACTACCTTTATTTGATGATGATAAAATTCAACACTTAATCTTTTGGATTTTGTGCTTAAACTGAGTATAATCGAGGTGAGTATGTTTTTCAGATTGTGGTTTTATGTTTCAAGTATTAAGACAAATGATAGTTGAAAAGGTTGTCTGTATTTATATATTTTTTTCAACATCAATTCCTCATTATTCAATTCTTGTCTGCTCAATTTCTGTTTTTCTGCAATTTGGTGAAAAGCTTTGGTTTCTTATCTTTGCAACCGTAACTATTTTTTATGAAATTTATTAGCGAATACAGAAATCCTGAGATTGTAAAAAATTTAATTCATTCCATTCAGCAGGAATCCAAAAGTGAAATTGCGCTGATGGAAGTGTGTGGTGGTCATACTATGGCTATTCATAAATTCGGGATTCCTTCTTTGTTGCCTGAAAATATTAAACTGATTTCTGGTCCGGGCTGTCCGGTTTGTGTTACATCACGTGGTTTTATTGATCATGCGGTGGCATTGTGCCGCAGGAGTGATGTAATTCTGACAACCTTTGGCGATCTGATCCGTGTACCGGGATCGACTAGTACTTTGTATCGCGAGCGCGCTGCCGGTGCGGATGTGCGTATTGTTTATTCACCCCTGGATGCAGTTCAGATTGCTGTTGAAAACCCGGATAAGAAAATTGTTTTTCTCGGAATCGGTTTTGAAACCACTGCACCGGGAAGTGCAGCCGCCATTGATGTTGCAGAGAAAAAAAGTGTGAAGAATTTCTTTTTGCTGAGTTCACATAAAACTATGCCGCCCGCTATGCAGGCCATTGTTACCGAAGGAATCCGCCTGGATGGATTTATCTGTCCGGGGCATGTGAGCACGATTACAGGAACATCCATTTATAATTTTATTCCCGAAAAATTTAATCTGGGATGTGTGGTTGCTGGCTTCGAGCCGACGGATATTCTTCAGTCCGTTTTAATGCTTGTAAAGCAAATTGAATCGAAAAATACGAAAGTTGAAATACAATACAGCCGTGCTGTAAAGCCTGAGGGCAATGTCAAAGCGCGTGTACTGCTCGATCAGGTTTTTGAATTGTGCGACGACTGGTGGCGCGGTTTCGGTGTGATCCCTGCCAGCGGAATGACACTCAGATCAAAGTATGCCGCGATGAATGCATTGAATATCGAAGTGGAAATTGAACCATTGCTTGAAGAAAAAGGATGTATTTGCGGAGAGATTTTAAAAGGAATGAAAACGCCGAAAGACTGCAAATTATTTGGGAAAGCCTGCACACCTGAAAACCCATCCGGTTCCTGTATGGTTTCGAATGAGGGCGCCTGCGCAGCTTTTTATCGGTATTCGAAATAACACTTTAAACATTCATTAAATAATTTCTGCGAATATCTGCGCCCATTCAATCTGCGCTAATCTGCGAGAAAAAAATTGCAACTATTTTCATTAGCAGATACATGATGTAATAGCTATTACACGAAGTTACATAAAGAAGGAACGAAGAGCACGAAGCAAAAATTAAATTTGATACTTCCCAATCATCAATTGCCCCAGCGCAATTCCGCCATCATTTAGGTAACCTGTAAAGCTTTTATTGGTATTCAAATTGAAGCGATTTTGATGAAAATACAGACGAGATTTTACTTCTGCCGAATAGAGTTTTTAATATAAAAACCTTTCAGTGTCATCCCTGTATTTGTCAAGGTCAGTATAGTGTTGACGAAATTTTTAAGCAACATCATGTGCCACTTATTTTCAGTGCTGGTTCTCATTTTTTCATCACGCAATTCATCCTGCGAAGTAGATGTTTTCTTTTTTTCGGGTGAGGCACTGGAGACATTAAAGCTGATCCCGGTTGAGGAAAAACTGTATAGTTTAAAATTATGTTCTCTGATAGCCTTGTTAAGAGTCTTCTTTGTAAAATACGAAAGATGCATTGGATAACCGATGTATTTAAAAGCTGCTTTTAACCGACGTCTGGATATAGAATTAAAATTGGGTGTGGTGCAATAAAAAAGGCCTCCTTCCCTTAGTAAATTTGAAATGGAATCAAGTTCTTTGTGTGGATTATTGATATGCTCAATTACTTCGAATGAAGTGATGATATCAAAAGAATTAATTTCAAAATCTGTTTCTTTTAATTCACCTTCTTTGATCTGAATTCCGTTTTCTCTGCATATTTTTATTGCAGTTTTTGAAAATTCTGTTCCATAAATTTCCCATCCTCTTTTACCGGCCTCAATTAAAAACCACCCTGTTCCACAACCTACATCCAGAAGTTTTCCTGTCTTTCTGAATTTTTCAAATTTATCCAGAAGTTGATTGTATCTTTTCAATGTGATGGGAGAAATGGTTTTTTCTCCTCCATAAGAGTAGGTGTTATAGTAGTTGTCAAGTTCTTCAGGAGTGGGAATTCTGTCCATAAAAACGAATCCGCATTTTTTGCATTTCACAAGCCCGTGCGATTCATAGCCTTTTAAAAAAGAGAAATTTAAACTACTGCATAAGTAACATTGTTTATGTTTTTCAACGGTCATATGAAAAAATTGTAATTATGTTAGTAATTGGTGACTTCCAATCACCAATTGCCCCAATGCAATTCCGCCATCATTCGAAGGAATCTGCTCATTTGCAAAAACTAAAAAATTGTTTTTCTCTAACAACACTTCCGTACTCTCCAGCAACAATGCATTCTGAAATACGCCGCCGGAAAGGGCTACAGAATTCAGTCCGGTTTCTTTTTTCAATTGGATACACTTTGCAACAATTGATTCTGCAACGGTGTTATGAAATTTTGCCGAAATGATGGGTAACGGAATTTTCTGAATGATATCATCAACAATCTCCCGGATCATAGGTTTGAAAACTATTTCCGAGGATGAGAAATCAAAAGTATAATGTGCTTCACAATTTTTTTCAGCCAATGCTTCGAGCAACATGGGTCCTTCGGCTTCATAGCTGTGTCGCATGCAAACACCTGCCAGTGCTGATACTGCATCAAACAATCGCCCGGCACTGGAAGTGTTTGGAGAATTTATTTTCTTCTGTATTGCCTGATAAATTAATTCTGTTTTTGATTTTTCGATTTGAGAAAACAGGGGAAGTGGCAATTCAAATAATTTTTCTCCGTACGCTGTATACAGCCATGATAGCGCCATGCGCCAAGGTTCGGAAGCTGCACCGTCGCCGCCGGGAAGTGACACATATTCTATATGTGATTTTCTTTCGTACGATTTGAAATCGCACACAAGAATTTCACCGCCCCAGATGGCATTGTCGTCGCCCAGGCCGGTTCCGTCGAAGCTGATACCGATGACGGGCGTATCCAATTTGTGTTCAGCCATCACCGAAGCAATGTGTGCATGGTGGTGCTGCACTTTGACCAGCGGCACATTCCGTTCGGCAGCGTAGCGTGAAGAAAGATAATCGGGATGCAGATCGCAGGCTATCAAAGAAGGAGTGAAGCGAAACAAACGGCTGAATTTTTCGATCGTCTCGCAATAAAAATCATAGGTCTCTGTGTTTTTCAAATCGCCTATATGCTGGCTGAGGATGGCCATATTTCCTTTGCCGATGCAAAAAGTATTTTTTAATTCAGCACCGGTGGCAAGAATTCCTTCTACCTCATTTTTTAATCGAATGGGATTGGGAACATACCCGCGTGAGCGCCGCATCATTCTGGTTTTATCATGAATGACGCTAACTACAGAATCATCGCATCGATTGGCAATGTCGCGGTTGTAGGTAAGGACTGCATTAATATTTTTAGAAAAAAGTGTAAGTGCGGAAGTATTATCAATCATAATCGGTTCTTCCGATAGATTGCCGCTTGTCAGAACCAGCGCGGGAAGCGAAGTGTGTTGGAACAACTGATAATGATAAGGCATGTAGGGCAGCATCACGCCGATTTTGTTCAAGCCATTGTTCACAGCGGGCGCAAGGGGTGTGTGCTGATTTAATAAAACGATCGGTCTTCGCCAGGATGTGAGTTGCTCTTCTTCTTTATCGTTGATGTGCACAAATTTTTTGGCTGTTTCAATGTCGCGGAAAAGTATCGCAAAGGGTTTTCCTTCGCGGTTTTTGAACGCACGAAGATTCACACATGCCGTTTCATTGCTTGCATCGCAGGCGAGGAAAAATCCACCGAGTCCCTTGATGGCAACGATGTTTCCGCTTTCGAGCAGAGTCGCGGTTTGTTTCAGAATTAGCTGAATGTTGTGAACCTGATTTTCTTTTGTGTGAAGTGTGTAATGCGGGCCGCCAACGTTGCAAGCGACGGGCTGTGCGTGGAAGCGGCGGTCGAGGATATTTGTATACTCTGCATGACATTTTTCACACATCACAAAAGGCTGCATGCTGGTTTTATCACGATCGTAGGGGAGGTCCTGAATAATTGTAAACCTGGGTCCGCAGTTGGTGCAGTTGATAAAAGAATAATCAATTCTGTTTTCCTGCGCCGACATATCTTTCAGGCACTCATCGCACACGGCTATATCCGGACTCACTTCCGTAACACTATCTGAAACGTTTGTGCTTTTTACAATTCTAAAATCCGAAAAAACTTCTTCAGGAATAAAATCTTTTACATCGATGAGCTCGATGTGTGAAGCAGGCGGGGCTTCTTTGCGAAGAGCTTCCAGGAAATGATTACAGTTTTTTTCGGAGGAAGAAGCCTGAATAACAACGCCGTCGTTTCTGTTTTCTACCGTACCGGAAATATTATTTTGAATCGCAATGCGGTAAACAAACGGCCTAAATCCAACGCCCTGCACTAATCCTGTGACAGAAATTCTTTTAAATACGATGTTTTGTGAATTTGGAAACAATGTTTTTGTTTTAACGCAAAGTTAATTGTTTTTTAAAAAACGTTTTAAAATAGAACAAATTTA
>JAZDMK010000044.1:0-7473 GCA_043800975.1 Bacteroidota bacterium
ATCTTATTTCAATTATAATTTCATATCTTTTTCGCGGGGGATGGTGTTTTCTGCTGACTCTGCTCTGTTCTTTAATATCTTCAAATCCTTGTCGATAGGTGCATCTCTATCCTACCATTATTATGAGTTTAATAAATTCACGGGGTATGTTGAATATTTTGCTCCAAGGCCAGACTATTGTTATAAGTATTATAACTATGGCTGCCGTTTAGACTATTCACTAACATTTAAATTTTCCTTTTGATCATGAAACTAAACTTATTAATAAGTTCTCTAACATTTGCTATTTTTCTTTTTGCAAATAAAGGATTTAGCCAGGACAACAAAACCCTGATCGCTGAAATTAAAGCATTTCAGCAGCAGTTGAATGATGAGTATAAAAATCCCAAGGATTCCCCCATGAAGGATGAGGACCGGCTGGCTTTCACAGGTCATGACTTTTTTAAATCCAACCTGAAATACAGAGTCGTGGCGGATTTTAAGCTGACTCCAGAGGCAAAGGTTTTTGAAATGGCATGTAACAAAGGTTTGAGAACATTATTTAATTATTTTTGTCTTAAATAAATCCCACGCAATGACTACATCCCCCATCAAGCTTTTAATCGTTGCAATTGGATTAATTATTAATTCAATGGTATCTGCACAACCCCAGAAATGCTTTACTGCTATTCACTGTGACCCAACCGAACCCAATAATTTCCCAAATCTGGAAAAGCTTGTTGACAGTGCTAACGCATACAACATAAAACTCACATTACAGTTTACTGCGCCATGGGTTGACAGCATTACACCTTATCCTGCCCGTTTGAATGCAATTTCCACATGGCATTCACAAGGTCACGAGATAGCCATGCATCATCATGACATCATTCATCCAATGAGCTGGGATCAATATTCAAATCATTCCATGTACTCAATTGATACTGCCGGTTGGGATACTTTGCAATACATGGGTGACATTGAGCTATTGTATTCACTCATACAATCTATTACAGGCACAACACAGATCAGAACAATTGGAAACTCAGATTCCGTTGACTTGCCACTGAATTGTATCTTTCAAACCAATGGGATATTACTTGCTGACGGATTTTCAAACCCAGTGGCCTATAATTATCTCGGAAAAGATTACTGCCGGGTTGGTTACACATTTATAAACAACATGAGCGTTGAAAATTCCATCGAAAACCTTTATCCAAGCATGACATCTTTTTCCAGCCTCGGTGTCGTTTTTCATGTGTTCAATTTCGCATCAAACCCGGCTCCTGCAATGAAATGGTTCCGTTTCATTAATCAGAATGGCTTACAATCTATGACAGTTGCCGGACTACTAACATCATTTGATTGCCCTTCAGGTGTTTCTTCATTGTCTGATGTAACCGCTTCAACAGATTGTAGAGTATACCCTGTTCCTTTTTCAGAAACACTTAAGGTGCAATATGAGGGTGGTTTCACTGCTGAATTATTTGGGTATACTGGGGACCGGCTGATCTCATCCACATCAGAGAACGGAACCTGTCTTTTAAATACTGCAAAACTTGCACCTGGCATCTATCTGCTGGTGGTAACCATCAATAATAAAACTGTCATAGTAAATAAAGTAGTTAAAGGAATATAATGCGTAACTTAATAATTATCTTAACCCTGTTTTTTTTCGCACCTGCCTTTTGTCAGGACAAAAAAGCCTATGAAACAGAAATCAAAGCTTATCAGCAGCAGCTGAATGATGAGTATAAAAATCCGAAGGATTCCCCCATGAAGGATGAAGACCAGCTGGCTTTCACAGGTCATGAATTTTTTAAACCCAACCTGAAATACAGAGTCGTGGCGGATTTTAAGCTGACTCCAGAGGCAAAGGTTTTTGAAATGGCACGCAGTAAGGGAAACACTGCTCCATACCGCAAATACGGTGAAGCCACTTTTATGATCGGGAAGAAAAAATACACACTGGCACTTTACCAGAATCAGAAATTAATGAATGATGAAAAGTACAAGAATGAGCTGTTCATTCCTTTCCGTGACCGCACCAACGGTTTGGAAACATACGGCGGAGGACGTTTTATGGATGTTGACATTCCGGCTGGAAATACAGTAATTATCGATTTTAATAAAAGCTATAATCCTTACTGCTGTTATAACGAGAAATACTCCTGCCCTCTTCCTCCCAAAGAAAATATCCTGAGTATTGAAATTCGGGCAGGGATTAAAACCTACAAGGCCGGAAAACATTAATTCTTCATTTCATTTTGACTAAAAAAGAAAAACACCTTCTTCTCGAAAAAGCTTATCAGGCCTATTGTCATCCGGGCTTTATCGCTGATGATCCCGTTTCCATTCCCCATCGGTTTTCAAACAATGAAGATATTGAGATCGCTGCATTCTTTGCTGCCACTTTTGCATGGGGAAAACGCAGTGTTATTATTCAAAAAACAAATCTCTTGTTAGAGAAAATGAATAATGAACCCCATGCATTCATTCTCAATTTTAAATAAAATGATTTAATAAAATTCAAACAGTTTGTACACCGTACTTTTCAGTTCGATGATCTGCATTATTTTCTGTTAAGGCTTCAATTCATATACAGAGAATATGGAAGCATGGAAAAACTTTTTGTGCCTTATAATAATGTGAAAGATGCGATTCATAATTTCAGGGAAGTGTTTTTTGAAGACACACACTTTGCCAGAACTGAAAAGCATTTGTCTGATCCCTATAAAAATTCAGCATGCAAGCGAATCAACCTCTTTCTGCGCTGGATGGTGCGAACCGATAAAGAAGGTGTTGATTTTGGTATCTGGAAAAATATTGATCCATCCAGCCTCATGTGCCCGCTGGATGTTCATACAACAAAAGCAGCTCATAAACTTGGTTTATTGAACCAAAAAGTTAACGATTGGAACGCCGTGGAAGCCCTGACGCAAGAATTACGTAAATTTGACGCGCAAGACCCTGTTAAATACGACTTTGCGTTGTTTGGGTTAAACATACACCAAAGCTATATATTACCGTTAACTGATCCAAACCGACCGTTAACTTGATCAAAATTACCGGAATCTGATTGTGTATTGCGGTGGCTGTTTGAGGGTAGTATCTTTACTTCATAAATTTTATAAACGTTCAGCCTTCGCACCTCTTACAACTCTCCGTTCTCTGTCTCTGCATGACAAATCTCTCAAAGCAAAAAGGTGCGAAGGTTTATTTTAAAAGATTAAAAAAATACAGTGTACGTTCTTTTTAGGGGTAACAGATCTTACAAAACTACAATCCGGCGATTGTAGTTTTTTTTTGCCTTTATTTTTCCACTTCAACAAACTGTTCCGGTCCTGCGCCACAAACAGGACACTTTTCAGGGGGCTCTTCCCCTTCATGAATATAGCCGCATAATTCACATTCAAAAGTTTTCATTTTTCTAGATTTTTTGTAAAAATAATGCTTTTTGCAAAAATTGCAAAATTTTATTAGTCTTATTTTCATATTATTATAAATTATTTAGTACTATGCGTTACATAGTACTATCTTTTACCATATCTTTGACGAAAATTCTTTCCAATGGATATGGAAAATTCAAAAGCACAAATGAAAAAAGGAGTTCTGGAATTTTGCATTCTGGCAATTCTTGAAAAAGGGGATGCTTATTCGACAGACATAATTGAAAGGCTGAAATCGGCCAAGCTGATTGTCGTGGAAGGCACCTTATATCCCCTGCTAACAAGACTGAAAAACGATAATCTTCTCACCTATCGATGGGAAGAATCCAAATCAGGGCCGCCACGCAAATATTACACAATTACAGAAAGTGGTTTACAATTTCTTTCTGGTCTCAAAAACTCATGGAATGAGTTGCTGGAATCAGTTCAACATATTACACATTAAAAAAAATATAGTTATGAAAAAGACCGTAACAATAAATTTAGGTGGAATGTTCTTCCATATTGATGAAGATGCATTTGATAAATTGCAGATTTATCTTGAATCACTTCGCACTCACTGGAAAAATCAGGAAGGCAGCGAAGAAATTATGAGTGATATTGAAAGTCGGGTAGCTGAAATCTTTCAGACAAAAATCAGTGAACGTAAACAGGTAGTTGCCATTGAAGATGTGGATGAGGTAATTGGAATCCTTGGTAAACCTGAAGAACTCGCCGATGATAAAAAGGAAGCGAGTGAAAATAAATCAGAAACACCTCATACAGGAAAAAGGAAAAGATTATACCGCGACTGTGACAATCGAATTCTGGGCGGCGTTTGCAGTGGTATCGGATATTATTTTAATGTAGATCCTGTGTGGATTCGTCTTGGCTTTGTCTTGTCATTCTTCTTTTTCGGAATTGGACCGCTCATCTATTTAATTCTCTGGTTCATTACGCCTGAAGCAAGAACCACTGCAGAGATGCTTGATATGAAAGGTGAAAAAGCCGATCTGAAGGACATTGAAAAAAATATTAAAGAAGAAATTAAAAATGTAAAAGAACGCATTAAACGTTTTGGTAATAAGGCAAATCATGCATACCGCGATCCTAGCCGCAGAGCCGAAGCCAATCGATTTGCTGATTTTTTAACGGATGTATTCGGACAGGTAGGGAAAGCAATTGTCATTTTCGTTGGTATCTTCCTCCTTACATTTGGTATAGGTTTGCTCATTGCATTTATTATTTCATTCACAGGAGGCGGGGTGATTTCATCCAACCATATTGGGTTGAATACTTTGTCGCTTCCAATCCTGGGAAGGTTTCTTTTTGCCAATGAAAGTCAGGCTACCATGGCACTTTCAGGAGTTATTCTGCTGACATTTATCCCTGTTATTATGATGATTTACGCAGGCGTGCGTCTGGTGTTCGGTTTCCGTTCTCATATGAAAATTGTTTCTCTTTCAGCGTTAGGATTATGGCTGGCTGGTCTTATTCTTTGTATCATTTGCGGAGCAAGACTGGCCAATGATTTCCGTGTACCTGAAACAGTGAAAGAAGAAATCAGAATTGTTCAACCCGACAGTACACTATATTTAGATTTAAATACAAGCCTTGCAACCGTCAATCCCGACATGATGGGCGACGACAGAATCAGAATTCATGGTTGGACACTGGCTGAAGTGAATGGCAAATCGGTGAACTGTGGTTTTCCTGAAATTAAAATTGAAAGAAGTATGACTTCGGAATACAGCCTGTATGTAATGAAATCGGCAAGGGCTGAGAATGCAGATGTGGCCCGCAGCCGTGCGAAAAAAATCAATTATAACGTAAAGCAGAAAGATTCTGTACTTTATTTTGATCCTTATTACCAGCTGGGAACCGGCGACAAATGGCGCGCTCAGGATATTGAAATTGTTATCATGGTTCCCGAAGGAAAAAGAATTGAGCTGAGCAAACGTCTGGAACCGATGTTCTTTCATCGTAATCATAAAAGCAACGAGATGGATCCCAAAACATTCGGCCATCAGCTTGAAATGAAACAGGGAACGCTTATGTGTATTGATTGTCCGGTGCCGGTTGCACTAAATGTGAATTAAGGATTTATGAGATAATAAAAGGCCTGCTTTCAGCGGGCTTTTTTTTTGAAAAGATTTCTATCTTTGAAATGTCCCATGAAAAAAGTTTTCATTTTCATACTTATCCTTCTCCCGTTTCTCGGATCGGGGCAGACTGCTGAAATTTATGATAGCCTGGTTGGAACTTTCTTTGCAAAGGGACAGTACGATTCTTCTCTTTTTTATGCAAAAAAAATATGAAGAATTAGTTTTAAAACAAAACGGCAAAAAGGATTCAGCTTATATACGTCGCATGCTTGATGTTGGCGTGTTGGCGCGATATGTGGGTGATTTCAAACAGGCTGAAGAGAAGCTTAAGGAAACGATGGTTGTTTCAGTAGAAATCTTTGGCAAGAACAGCATGCATTATGGGAACGCCACCAATGAACTGGGCGCAGTTTTTCTGATGCTCAATAACTGGGATAAAGCAGAAGAAAATTATAAAATTGCTTTAGAAGTGCGAAGATTGGACAATCCATTCGGCAGAGATTATGCCAACTCACTGAATAATCTCTCGAATATTTATTATAACATGGGGAAATATCAAGCTGCAGATAGTTGTATTCGCCTTGCGATCCCGATCATTATTCAGTTAAAAGGCGAAGAATCATACGAGCTTGGTGTATATTATACAAACCTATCCAAACAACTTATTGCACAAGAGAAATTTGATGATGCAGAAACATATCTTTTTAAAGCCATTCATATTATTAAGATAACACGTGGTGAATCCCACCCATATATGATTCATCCAAATAACCTGCTGGCAGAATTGTATCAGCACAGCGGACAGCTCGACAAGGCACTCGCCTGTGCTACAATTGCAATGAATATTGTACGCGCAAAGATCAGCGAATGGCACACTGATTACAGACATATTATCATCCGAATGGCTCAGGTTTATTCCGACATGGGAAACGTTGAAGAAAGCATGAAATATTTCAATGAATTGCTTACAACCAATAAGAAACAAATTGAACGCAACTTTACATTTCTTTCAGACAGGGAGAAGCTTTCTTTTATAACTGCTATGAAGCAACAAGTAAACTCATTCTATGCTTTTGCTACGCGCTATAAGAACCAAAAGTCAGAGCTTGCATGCATGGCTTATAATCAGGAATTGCTTCTGAAAGGACTACTGCTTGAATCAAGCAAAGAAATTCATAAATCAATTTTAAATAGTAAAGACCCGGAACTAATTTCCATATATGAAAAGCTAAAAAAATTGCGCGCAGAAATTTCGAAATTGTATTCCCTACCCACTGATAAAAGAACAACGGATCCACAAGTACTTGAGGAAAAAGCCAACCAAACAGAAAAAGAACTGATCCGAAGAAGCGATGAGTATGCTATAAATAAAGCGTCGTTATCACTAACATGGCAAGACATACAAAAAAAATTAACCAATCGTGAAGCGGCCATTGAATTTATCTGCTTTAAAGTTAAGGGGCACAACAATTACTTTGCTATGGTTGTGACGAAGGAATGCTCTGCCCCTTCTATGATTCCACTGTTTGATGAAAACAAGCTGGATTCTGTATTGCACAACACGAACCGAAGCTCTACCAGTGCATTTGTGAGTGAATTGTATGCCCCAACCCGCGGCGTTAGGCCCACCTATCCTGATCAGACACAGGCGCATGGAAAGGAACTGTATGAGATGATCTGGTCACCACTTGATTCCATGTTGAGAAAAAAGAAAATTATTTATTATGCACCTACCGGAATACTTCATACCATTTCATTTGCAGCAATTCCTGATTCCAAAGGCAATTTACTCTGTGACCGTTATCAGTTAAACTGTGTTGGAAGCACGCGGCAACTGGCAATAAAGCATTCTCCGTCTGCAAAAAGAAAAAAAGAAGTATTGATTTACGGGGGGATTGAATACTCCGCCGATTCCCTAATGCCCGCCTCAACAAGAGGCAACGATCTATTTGCACAAAGAA
>JAZDMK010000054.1:0-3282 GCA_043800975.1 Bacteroidota bacterium
TGCAAAACAATACTGTGCTGATATAGCAATGGAAGTAACTACCGAAGCTGTTCAGATACATGGCGGATACGGATATGTAAAGGAATACCATGTTGAACGACTGATGCGTGAAGCCAAACTAACTCAGATTTATGAAGGTACTTCCGAAGTTCAGCAAATTGTAATTTCACGTTCACTGCTGAAGGACTAAAATAAGTTAATTGAAAATGCACGGATTGGCGAGTCATATCCGTGCATTTTTATTCTATAATCTAGTTGTAGTAGGGTTTTAATAAAAATTGAAAAAATTAACAAATTTTCTATCTTTGTGAACTTTCAAAAATAAATAAATATGAAAATTCTTGTTTGTATTAGTCATGTTCCCGACACGACCACAAAAATCAAGTTTGATGCGGGCTTAAAAAACCTCGATAAAGCCGGGATTCAGTGGATCATTAATCCTTGGGACGAACTTGCGCTGACCCGTGCACTTGAACTGAAAGAAGCATCGGGTGGTGCCATAACTGCTGTTACTGTAATTAATGTTGGTCTTGTTGAAACAGAACCAACCATTCGCAAAGCACTGGCCATTGGCGCTGATGATGCAATACGCGTGGATGCTGATCCAGCCGATGCATATATGGTGGCATCCCAAATTGCTGAAGTTGTAAAACAGGATGCGTTTGAAATGATTGTGTGTGGTATTGAATCCAGTGATTACAATGGATCAGCTGTTGGAGGAATGGTTTCGGAATTTCTAGGAATACCTTCTGTTTCTTCAGTCTCTTCCATACTTTTTGAAAATGGAAACACAATTCTAGAACGTGAAATTGATGGCGGAAAACAAACACTGGGAACATCGCTTCCTTTTGTAGCTGTTATTCAAAAAGGAATTGCTAAAGAACCACGCATTCCTTCCATGCGCGGAATTATGTCGGCACGCACGAAACCACTGAAAGTTGTTCCTGCTGCTAATCCCGAAGCGCTTACTGAATTCATGGCATATGAATTACCAAAACCCCGTGAAGCTTGCAAAATGGTTGCTCCTGAAAATGTCGGTGACCTTGTAAAAATGCTGCACGAAGAAGCGAAAGTGATTTAATAACTGCTAAAGAAAATTATCATGTCTGTAATATTATATACCGAAAACTGGAACGGAAAATTTAAGAAACTTAGTTTCGAACTTTGTTCCTATGGCTTTGAAATTGCAAAAAATCTGAATGTTCCGCTGGTGGCTGTGTCTATTGGTAACGTTGCTGCCGATGAACTTGCAAAACTGGGAACATATGGCGTAAGCAAAATATTGACTTTCGATTCTCCTGATGTTGCTGTGTTGGACAATCGTGTTTATACTGCCGTCATTGCTGAAGCAGCGAAAGCTGAAAATGCAAAAGTAGTTGTACTTGCCAACACACTTTCCGGAAAAGCGCTTGCGCCAAGACTTTCCGTACATCTGAAAGCGGGTCTTGTGGGCGGTGCGATGGCACTTCCTGAAAGCTACGAACCATTTATCGTGTCGAAAAAAGCTTTCACAGGAAATGCTCTTGCGAAAGTTCAAATTAAAACGGCAGTGAAAATTGTCACGCTGACACAGAATGCTTATCAGATCAATGAAAATCCTGTGCAGCCTGCTGTTACTGCATTTGCACCTGCAAGCATTTCAGGCCTTGCTTCAACTCAGTTGAAAGAATCGAACATGTATTCGGGAAAAGTTTTATTGACCGATGCTGAAATTATTGTATCCGGTGGCCGCGGAATGCGTGGTCCAGAAAACTGGGCACCCATTGAAGAGCTCGCTGATTTGCTCGGAGCTGGTACTGCTTGTTCACGCCCTGTAAGCGATGAAGGCTGGCGTCCTCACGCTGAGCATGTAGGACAAACCGGAAAAGTTGTTGCACCCAATTTGTATTTTGCCATCGGAATTTCCGGTGCAATACAGCATATTGCCGGAGTTAGCGGATCAAAATTTATTGTTGCTATTAATAAAGATCCGGAAGCTCCCGTTTTCCAAACTGCCAATTACGGTGTGATTGGTGATGCACAACAAATACTGCCAGAACTTGTGAAGGCTGTGAAGGAATTCAAATCCGGACAGTAAGTTTTAATGTAGAAAATTTATAAAGTGATAAGAGTCATTCGTTGAGTGACTCTTTTTTTTGTACATAAAAATGAAATTCCGTCAATATACTGACGGAAATTTAAATTTATGAGCTTTTTACATTATATGTAATTGTTAAAAAGACACTCAGATAATATTCAAACATTATTCACGTGATAAATGCACGAGTTTCAAACGCGCGTGAACTTAGGAACAGGAACTATCAAGAACATTGACAAATTTCCAATTCCCATTGTCAATTCTATAAAGCAATACTTTTGTTTCAGTAAACAGCGATTTTACAAACATATGAACTTGTATAAACGCAAAATCATTGATAAAAAATGGCTTTGCGATTTCAAAATAAGCAATCTCCCAAATTTCTTTTTTTGAATATAGTTTTAAATAGTTTTTATTATTTCTTTTCGCTATACTCTTGGCTTTTCTATGACTAATGAGGTGAATGGAATTGCAATTTTTGAGTTGAAATGATTCTCCACAAAAGGATGATGTTTTTAACAATGAAAAAATTGAATCGATAGTTGCAGTTCTCAAGTAGTAATTAAGTTTATTCTTTAAAACAGAATCAACAAAGTAATACCTATCATAGGTGTTTTTCAAAGAGAGCTTTTTGAATTTTCCAATTTGAAAATTATCAGATATTGCCTTTTCAATTAAAAAACAATTTTGCGAAAAGCATAGAAGATTGCAGAAAATTAAGCAGATTAATAAAACTCTATTTAAATGTTTTTTCATAACAAAATTTGACAACCATAATATCAACCCTCTTATCGATTCGTTAATAATTAATACTTGTTTTAAATCACTTTCTCCACCAACTCCACAATATCAAAATTGAAAATTTCCTCTTCCTTGTTTTTGTATTTCAATCCGTCGGTCATCATTACCATGCAGTATGGGCAAGTGGTAGCTATAACACCAGCACCGGTTTCCAGTGCCTGCTCGGTGCGTTCCATATAAACTTCCTTATCACCTTTTTCAGCTTCCTTAAACATTTGTCCACCGCCGGCTCCGCAGCATAAAGCAAAACTTTTGTTGCATTTCATTTCACTCAGTGAGTATCCCATTGCCTGAAGAACTTTGCGGGGTGTTTCGTATTCACCATTGGCACGTCCCAGATAGCAAGGATCGTGATACGTGATTTTTTTATCTGATATTTTATTTGAATCGGCTTTCAGCTTTCC
>JAZDMK010000100.1:0-2164 GCA_043800975.1 Bacteroidota bacterium
TACCTTGATTAAATTTATTTTCTCCAGGAATCCAGTTTGATACCCAGAAAATCTTCCAAATCTGTTGTGTTTTTTTCGAACTGGTCGAGCAGGCTTTTCCTTGTTTCCGCTTTCATGGGAGTTAACTGGTGGCTTTTTTCCAGACGTTTCCCTATAAAGGAATTTCTGATTTTAGCATACATTTTATCTTTTACACTTTTTGGCATGCATGCTGCTAAAAAACCGATGGGTGGTATTCTTCTTAACTTCATTGTTGTTTTTGATCGAATAAAATGATCCGCACCGCCAACATTTCTTTTGACTATCCCGTTTGATGCAAGGTTTATATTTTCCAGGTTTAGAAATGCTGTTATCTTCTGCAAGAGTGCTTCAGGATTATTCTTTAACTCTTCCTGAAAAAGAAAAAGAAATTTTTCATGTGGAAAATATCGCAAGTATCGTTTTATCTGATCCATATACATGCTGCAATCCACATAGATCGTATCCTTTTTAAGTGCCTCCTCAAATGTCATTGTTACACCTTCCCGCATATGATGACCATAATGAGAATAGGCCCTGTCAACCGGATTACGCATAATATAGATAAATTTTGCATCAGGCACTGTATTAAAAATCAGCTTTGGCGCGTCAAGGGTATGGGGCCACCGTGAGTAGGTTGTGGAAGCTTCTCCGCAAAGTTGATCTTTTGCTGCTGCTGAAAACAGGTTCTGATACCATCCAATCCCCTGGTTATAAACAGCCTCTCGACTAAAAAATTCCGGTTCCTTCAGCTCGGGCATAAAAATCCGGGGATGCCTGGTAAGATATTCATAGAGCGAGCTTGTTCCTGATTTTGCCGCGCCAATTACAAAAAAATCAGGGTGTCTGTCTGAGTTCTCTTTCATTTAGCCTGAAATAATCTTTCGGTAATGGGGGAAAGCAGAAGCAATACCCCATGAAAAGATACAAAAAAGAATTCCGCTTCCAATAACGGTGATTTCTGAATATTGAAATACATTTCGAATAAACAATACCGGTATTACAACAAGGCTGGAAAAAAACAATCCACGTAAGAGGCACATTGAATACTCTATTATTTTCATATTGATCATTCTGGCTGCCCAGATCACCTGGAAGACATACAGCAACAGCATTCCAAAAAGAACGGTCAATGCCACTCCAGGCAGCCCATATTTGATCGCAGCCGGATAAGCCACAGGCAAAATAACAATAACTCTGATAGCAGAAATACGGCGCTGGATATCCGGCCGTCCAAGGGCAAGGAATAGCTGCATAATGATCATGCTGAGTATCCGAAGAAGTGTGTAGCCCATTAAAATTGAAAATGACAATGAAACCGTACCATACCTGGGACCGTACAGGATGGAAAGAAGGGGTTGAGAGGTTACAATGCACACTGCGACAACCGGCATGCAAAAAAGGCAAACCAGGTCAGTTATCTTTAAATGCCATCCGTTAAGGGATGGAAAGTCATTTTGCAGTTTTGAAAATGCCGGGAGTACCAGAGGATTAACTGTCTTTCCAAATGCATTCACGAGAACAAGCGCCATGGCTCTTGCCACAGAGTAAAGTCCCAACTGCTCCATGCTGAACAATTTTCCGATTATGAAAATGTCATACTGAAAAAATAGCGAAGTCAGGATCGGCAAGCCGAACATTCCCCGTGCGAATTTAAAAATTTCACTTAAACAGAACCGGTCAATCTTAAACCGTATCCGAAATGGCAAAAAAACAAATGAAAAAAGAAAACGGCCAAGAATTTCAAAAATAAACCCAATCACTAGAGGCCAGATGTTTTGGATATACAAACTCATGATGATAGTAATCAGCACATTAAGAACACCAGCCCCCTGCTGAATCGTAATCAGTTTAAAATAACTCAGTCTCTTCTCCAGAAGGTACATTCGCGGGCTGACGAGACCATTGATGAGCAAAGCGGAAAACGCGATTCCCATGGGAAGCCTGATTTCCGGTGTATTGTAAAAATCACAAATAAAAGGCACCAGCAGCAGCGCGATTATATAAAGCAATGTCCCCCGAATACAGGAAAACCACCAGGCTGCATTCAAAAATTCTTCAGTCTCTCCCTCCTTGCTATGAATCACCGACTGTCTGACGCCAACCTCGGTAAGGGCCTCTGAAATAGCGACCGCGGATAAAATCG
>JAZDMK010000341.1:0-3139 GCA_043800975.1 Bacteroidota bacterium
TCATGTTCATTGCCGAAGAGAAGCCAGGCGTGTTTTGGGCTGCCAGTGAGTTTAACGGAATCTACTTAGTGAGAATGGCACCTCTTTTAAAAACAGTTCTTCCTCAAAATGACATTTCCAAAGAATTTGATTTCCGAGTCACGCCTTTGGATACTGCTAATGGCTTGCCCCCTGGAAGTACATATCTATTTCAAATGAACGGAAAAAATGTAATCGGTACAGAAAAGGAATTGTTCCGGTTCACAGGCAATCTTGAAACAATCGGTACTGGAAGACAAAAGGGGAAATTCTTTGATTATGAAAGAACGCTTACTAGCGGCATTTCCTTTCTGTCACTTTACATCAATATCATGCATCAGGATAAAAATGGAAATATCTGGATGCAGATTTCTTCAAAACAAACCGGAAGAAAAATGATTATCGGTGCACTTTATGATAAGAAAAATAAAAAATACGTTTTAAGTTCCACTCCCTTCAAGCCAATTCCTGAATCAGAAATACTTTCTATCTTTTCTGAAAAAGATGGTATTGTATGGTTTGGCGGAGACGACGGGATCATACGATACAACAGCACTCAAACCTTTGATTATTCAAGAGAATATCATTGCCTGATACGCAAGGTTGTTGCAGAAAGAGATTCTGTAATATTCGGTGGGAATTATTTTTCTGCAGCCACAGACAGCTCTTTTACAGGAATTTCTTATGCCCAGCCTGAAGAATTAAAAGCACGAATTGATTATTCCTTCAATTCCATCGGTTTTGATTTTGCTGCGACTACTTTCTATAATGAAGAGTCAAATCAATACAGATATTATCTAGAGGGTTTTGATAAAAAATGGTCTGACTGGAATAAGATCACCAGAAAAGAATACACGAATCTTTCACCCGGCACGTATATCTTTCGTGTAAAAGCCCGAAATATCTTTGGATTTGAAAGCCCTGAAGCAACCTACGAATTCACAATTCTTCCACCCTGGTATCGCACCAATTTCGCATATATAATGTACATCCTGCTTTTTGGCGCTACAATTTTTGGTGCTGTAAAATATAGTAACCGTCGCCTGCGTAAAGCAAAAATTCGTCTGGAAAGAATTGTAGAAGAACGCACGCAAAAAATCGTTGAACAAAAACAACAAATTGAAACAGAAAGAGACAAATCAGAAAAACTCCTTTTAAATATCCTCCCGGCTAAAATTGCTGAAGAGCTTAAATCAAATGGCTTCGCTATGACACAGCGTCATCCTTCAGCTACTGTCATGTTTACAGATTTTAAAGATTTTACAAAAATTGCATCTTCCATTGAACCCGAAGAATTGATTCGTGTTCTAGACAGATGTTTTGGTTTCTTTGATGATGTTTGTTTACGACATAATGTTGAAAAACTTAAGACCGTTGGTGATTCGTATATGTGTGCAGGCGGTATTCCAACACCTACATATACACATCCAGTTGACGTAACACTTGCAGCCTTTGAAATGCTTGATTACATCGGGAAACTTAAAATCGAGCATTCTTCTCAAAGAAGAACTTTGTGGAAAATTCGTATTGGAATACACACTGGTGGCGTAATTGCCGGCGTTGTAGGCAAAAATAAATTTGCTTATGACATCTGGGGCGACACGGTTAATGTTGCTGCACGCTTAGAACAAACCGGAAAACCAAATTACATTAATATTTCAGGTGAGACCTACCAACTGATCAAAGATTTTTTTATTTGTTCTTACAGAGGGAAAATTCCCGCAAAAAATAAAGGTGAAATTGACATGTATTTTGTTGACAGGATTCACCCGGATTTGTCTGCTGATACGCTAGGACGCCATCCTAACCATTTATTCCACGAGAAGATGAAACAGAATTACGAGGCTGCAGTACTGGAAAAAATTGAAGATGTACCTGGAGAAGCTGATTTTAACAAAGCCCGCGATTACATAATCAACCGGCTTACTCATGAATTGAATCCTAATCTTTTTTATCACGGCGTTCATCATACCCTCGATGTTTACGATGCCGCTGTGAGAATTGCAGAAATGGAAAAAGTCACAGGAGAAGATTTAATGCTGATAAAAACTGCTGCATTGTTTCATGACTGCGGATTTCTGATGAAATACAGAGCCAATGAACCCAGTGCTGTACTGATTACCCGCGAGGTTTTACCACAATTTGGCTATTCACAAAAGCAAATTGAATTAATCTCGCAAATGATTATTTCTACTGAACTTCCACAACATCCGATTACACATCTTGACATGATTGTGTGTGATGCAGATCTTGATTACATGGGGCGCGATGATTTTTTCATGACAGCGCTTACTTTACACAGAGAATGGAATGAATACGGTTTAACACATTCTATTCGCCAGTGGTATTCACAACAAATTAAATTTGTTGAAAAACACCATTATTACACTGCTTCTGCAAAATTACTAAGAGGGAAGAAAAAGGAAATGCACATTCAGCAGATGAAGGAATTACTATCAATTGAACCGAATAACTAGTTTAACCGTTTTTTTTATTAATTTTGCAGATGTTTTTACAAGACTGAACAATCAATTCTTCAATTAGCACAACGTAATATTATAAAAATATGAAAAAGAACACCAATCCTGTAATTCTTGTCCCTGTCGACTTTACAGAACTTACTGAATTCGCAACAGACCATGCTATTGGTATTGCAAAGCAACTGAAAGCCACGATCACCCTGTGTCATGTTATTAATAAAGATACCAAATCCATGTTGAAGAAACAAGGGTTGCATTTGGATAGCCTCTTCAAATTATTACAGAAAAATGCACTTGAAATTAAAGATAAGCACGGTATCGAAACTGATTATATGACCCGTGAAGGAAGTATTTTTTCAACCATCGGTCAGATTGCTGAAGAATCCGGTGCTCATATTCTTGTTATGGGAACCCATGGTAAAATTGGCGTGCAGCATTTAATCGGAAGCTATGCTTTAAAAGTAATAACAAGTTCTCCTTCCCCAGTGATCGTTGTTCAAAAAACAAGATTCCATAATGAATACAAAAACATTGTCCTTCCTATTGATTACACTTCCGAATCGAAACAAAAAGTAAAATGGGCAATTAATATTGCCAGAGAATTAAAGTCTACTGTCCATATTTTTGCCGTGAATGATCCT
>JAZDMK010000114.1:0-21293 GCA_043800975.1 Bacteroidota bacterium
TGTATTTCGGTCAAAACTCTGGGTCCTTATTCAGGAAGAGAGTAGTAATATTATCAACATGTTTGATAAAACGGATAAAATTAAGGCCATAAAGTTCGCAATCAAATATGCCGAAGTAAGCAGGTCGGAACTTTTTATCCATCATGAAGACGAATGCAGTCAGCCCTCAAAGAATAATATTGCTAAGCGAAGAAATGAAAAGAATTCGTATTTCATTAGCAAAGGAGCAAATTCAGCCACAGCAAAAATCTTGAAATAAATGTTGCGAAAAAGCTGGAGAGAATTTGCTTTATTCGTTTTAAAAGCTCCCGGATTTTCGGCTTCAAAGTAACTCTAAAGTTAAGACCACCGAAATGCCTCCTTTTTTATTACACATTCAATCAAAGAAAGAAAATCAGTTTGACGTTTTTATAGTAAAAATGAATTACAGGTACTGAAAATCTCAAATTTCCCCTACGAAAAGAAGCGTTGAAATACGCATTGTTTTGGCCCGCATTGCAACTGATATTTGTAAGATATAAGAAGTCCGTTTCTTAATCCCTTTAAAAAAAAGAGTATGAAAAAATGCTTACTCATTCTTATTCTGTTTTCTTCTGCTTCCCTTTTTGCACAGGGTATTAGAAATACAAGCGCTAAAATAGTCATTCAGGCAAGCGCCTATTTATATGATAACGGGAACTATCTGAACGAATCAACAGAAGCCAACCATGGAACCACCGATTCGGATGGAAACATTCTAATTGCCGGGAACCGGACCAACAATGAAACCGATTTTGACAATAAAGTATTTACAGGTTTGGATGCAACGGAAGTTGTTTTCAATTCTGCCTGCGCTGCCAACAGCACTGCTGTAGCAAGGGTTGCCGGTACCCAGTTGACTGGAAACATTCCCGGTTGTGCAGCTATGTTGGTGATAGAATCTGAGATTTTTTGCATTTCCCAATGTATAAATTGGGTTTAACACATAATTTTTAATGGAGGATAATCATGAAAATTAATAAATATCTCAATAAAGGGCGATCGAACCCAAATAAACCTAACAAAAGCATCATATTTTTTAGACTACTTCTTGTAATGATTTATTCAGGCGGGATCACTTCTGTTTCTGCACAATCAATTGAAGACACGTGTTTCGTTTCAGCAGCAACAGGACATAATTTTATTTCCAGTACAAGTTTAGCTAACGCGACAGATGCTGATCTTATAGAATGGAATGGCACATCATGGACTGGAAGCTGGAGTACAGCAAATATTACAATACCTCCAGCGACAGGTGTAATAGGATGCAGGGCGGTTTTTCTGGGAGGTGATGGTTGGACCAGTGGTGGAGAAGGTGTCGCAATTCGTCTTAATCCTTCTATGATGACCGGTCAGTCTCTATCTTATACTATTAATTATGTAAGTCATGGTTTCGGCAGTACCCCAACATTCAGTCCTAATGTCTACACCAATTCTTCTCCCAGCCTGGTCGGAGCGGTTCAAATGGCAAACTTGCCTGCAGTCGGGTCTTCTTGGACGTCAAATACCTATTCTTTCACTGTTGCCTCTGCCCAAAATGGTCACAATTGGCTCATTATTCATAGCGGCACCAATGCTGCATCCGGGTCAGGAATGATCGGATCTCTCTGTTGTGTTCCTATCCCCCCGGTACCTTTAATAACAGTTGCCCCCCCCGTAATTTGTGTGGGCCAAAACACCACACTGACCGCTACCAGCAATGTGGTCGGGACCTCCTTCAGTTGGAGCACAGGCTCATCTTCTACTGCAATTGTTGTCAATCCAAGCGTTACTACTACTTATACAGTTACTGGAACTGCGGGCGGAGTGTCAGGCACTGCCACTGCGGTGGTCACTGTAAACCCGCTTCCTGTTGTTTCGGCCAGCAGCACCTCGATTTGTTCGGGTCATGCGGCGACCCTGACAGCCAATGGTGCTAATACATATTCCTGGAGCACGGGTTCTGTGTTAAATCCAATAAATGTGAGTCCCAGTCTCACAACTACTTTTACAGTCACCGGGACAGACGGAAACGGCTGCAATAATACCGCTACCAGTATCGTTACTATCTATGCATTAACTTCGGTTACAGTAAACAGTCCGTCGGTATGTGAAGGCTCAACAGTGACTTTAACCGCGGGTGGTGCTAACAGTTATAACTGGAGTACCGGTTCTACAACAAACCCAATTACCATTACCCCTGCAACCACAACAACCTATACAGTGACCGGTACAGACAACAATGGTTGCGAATCGACCGCAGTATCCGTAGTAATGATTTTACCCAAACCTTCAGTATCAATCGATGCCCCTTCGTCGATTTGCTCGGGCCAATCCGCAATACTGACAGCCAACGGTGCAACATCGTACGTATGGAGTGGAAACTTTACCATAAATCCACTCGAGGTTACTCCAGCAACATCGACCACCTATTCTGTAACCGGAACCGACGGGCAGGGATGTTCGGGATCGGCGCAATCGGTCATCACTGTCAACACCAGCCCAACGGTCATCATTATTGGATCCAATGCCACTTGTGGAGAGCATAACGGAAGTGTGATCATCACTGTGACAGGAGGGTCCGGCTCGTATTCATATTTATGGAACACTGGACTGAGCACCGCAAGCCTTGCCAATCTCAGTCCGGGTATTTATACGGTAACTGTAAATGATGGCAACTGCCAAACAACTTCCAGTACCACGATAATTGACTCTCCGGGCCCAATAGCCGCCTTCACTGCTTCAACGGTGGATAATGAAACATTTTGTTTTTTTGACGATTCTCAAGACGCAAACACCTGGAACTGGAGTTTCGGCGACGGCTCCGTTTCTACTATTATGAATCCTGTTCATTTGTATAATGCAGTCGGTGAATATGAAGTTGTTTTAATAGTCACAAACATACTAGGCTGTGTCGACACGGCAAAATCCCATGTCCGCGTCAAGGATAATCTTGCAATATGGGTACCCAATGCTTTTACACCGGATGGAGACGGGCTGAACGATTATTTTGGTCCCAAGGGCACAGGAATTGACCCCGACCAATTTGAATTTTATGTTTACAACCGATGGGGAGAAAAAATTTTCTTCACCACCAATATCGGAATGCAATGGGATGGCACATACCGGGGAGTTCCTGTTCAGTCCGGTGTGTATACCTGGCTTATGATATACAAAGGCGATAATGACCGAAAACAGAAAATGGAAGGTGTCATTACGTTAATCCATTAATCGCTTCAATTTCGCGGCATCATTTGAATTAATGTGTTTTGCCTGAGCGATGACAAGTAAGAAAGGAATTTGCTTTTTTCGTTTAAAGCGCTCACGAATTTTTGACAATAATTTAACCATAAAGTTAAGATCATCGAAATGAGGCTTTTTATTACACATTGAAGCTCCTCGCGGTAAACCACGAGGAATCTTCGATCCATATGAATTTTTTATTGATTTGCTCGCTAACCCCGCGGCAAGCAGCGGGAAATGCGCTCGCGCGGATTCAATCAAAGAAAGAAAATCAGATTGACGTTTTTATTGTAGGAATGAAGTTCAGATTCTGATAATCTAAAATTGCCCCTGCAATTTCCCCTGCAAAAAGAAGCGTTAAAATACGCATTGTATAGACCTGATGTGCGTGCGATATTTGTAAGACATAAGAAGTCCGTTTTTTTAATCCCCTTAAAAACAAAAGTATGAAAAAAAGTTTACTCATTCTTATTCTGTTTTCTTCTGCTTCCCTTTTTGCACAAGGTATCAGAAATACAGGCGCTAAAATTGTCATTCAGGCAAGCACCTATTTATACGATGACGGGAACTACCTGAATGAATCAACCGGCGCCAATCACGGAACCATCGATTCGGATGGAAGTATTTATATTACCGGGAACTGGACCAACAATGCAACCGATGTTGCCAATAAAGTATTTACAGGTTTGGATGCAACGGGTGTTGTTAGATTCACCGGAGCCACTACTCCGCAAACAATAGCAGGAACCCGACCTACAAATTTTGAAAACCTGACCGTTTTGAAATCGGCAGCTGCGCAGGTTGTTCTGGTCAGCAACTCCGAATTAAATGGGCTGACAACCGTTGGAGGAGCGGTTGCCGGAGTGCTGACTATGACAACAGGTATAATGCAGACAAATGCGAATACCGTTGATTTGGGTGCAAGTGGGAGCATCGTAGAAACACCTATTACAGCGACAAGTTATGTTTTGGGAAATCTAAAAGCGACCCGGAATATCGGACTTGGTGTACCCCAGATTTTTGGTAGTATGGGTGTTGTTATCACTTCTGCATGTGCAGCCAACAGTACGGTTGTAACAAGGGTAACCGGAACCCAGTTGACTGGAAACATTCCCTGTTGTGCAGCCAACTTATCCATTAGAAGGTATTTTGATATTGTACCCACAGTAAATGCCGGATTAAATGCCAGCCTGACTTTTAATTATTTCGATTGGGAAATAGTAGGGTTTACTGAAGCTAACCTGTGGCTTACCAAAGCTCCTTTGCCTTATGTTCCCGGTAACCCGATGTGGGTTGGGCAAAACTCAGCCGTGATTGTTGCAAATAACCAATTGACAGAAGCAGCTATACCTAGTTTTTCACGCTGGACCGCTAATGCTGATAATGTTCCCCTGCCTATAAATCTGCTGGGCTTCGATGGAAAATGCGGCGATGAAGGAACTCTGATCGCATGGAGCACATTAACCGAAACCAACAATGATTATTTCACCCTTGAAAAATCGAACGATCTTATCAACTGGACAGTTGCGGCTACAGTTGAAGGTGCCGGGAACAGCAACAGCCTGATTAGTTACAGCGCAATTGACCGTAGCCCGTCGAATGGTATGACAGATTATTACCGCTTGCGTCAAACCGATTTTGACGGTGTATATACGCTGACAGAAGCAATCTCGGTAAATTGTATGGAAAGCATTGAAAATAATAATATTGTAAATATATTTCAGAATGAAAACAAACTGGAAATAAATTTGTTTGATACTGAAAAACTGGCATACAGCATCGAACTGTATGATGCAACTGCACGCAGACTGGTTACTACGAAACACATACCGGAAAGCAGCGGGTACCATCATGTTGAGATTGATATTTCGGGTTTGGCAGTAGGGTGTTATGTTGTGGTGTTGCAAACCCAGAAAGGTTTGGAAACGCAGAAGGTAGTAATCCAAAACCATTAAAAAGTAAGGGCTGCTAAAAAAGTTATTTATAAGCCGCCAACATTCAATAAAAATTCGAATTAACACGAATCAGATAAACTCAAATTAAATAGAAAAAACCCTTTTACAAACAATAAATTAAAAACCATGAAAAGATTATTACTTACCACAGCTGTTTTTTTAATATCGATGGTGTCGGTATTTTCACAGGGTGTTGCAGTTAATACCAGCGGGGCTGCACCAAACACTTCGGCTATGCTCGATGTAGCCAGCACAACCAAAGGGCTGTTGCTGCCCAACATGACCAAGGCACAGCGCAATGCCATTGTTACTCCTGCTACTTCTCTTCTTATTTACCAGACCGACAACGGCCCCGGGTTTTATTACAATGCGGGAACGCCCGCTGTGCCTAACTGGCTGCCATTTGGAGGTCCTCGAATTCAGGAATATTCAAATTTATGGTGTGAAGGTTCGACAACGAGTGTGAGTATTTCAGCTGAATATGTTAGTGTTACGAACGCAACAAATACCGATTCGAAAATGCTTTTTAACCCAGCAGTTGGCATTAACGCATTAGCTATCGGAGCTAACGGATCTAACGGTTTGGGAGCAGGAATGGTCTGGTGTTATTATTGGGTAATGTATAACCCTACAACAAGTGTCACCGCTGGTTATTTGACAACTGAGTGGGCTTTTCCTGTTTTGGCGGGATATACGTATGGCTTCAGAGCCGGAGTAACGAAATGGGATGGAACAAACATATCTGCTTTTTATCAAAGTAACGAAGAAATAAATTATATAGATGACCTAACTCGACCTAAATTTACTTTAGCTGCTAATGCAGCGTGGGCTACTACCCCCCCCTTTGGGCATGAGTGCAGAGCTTCCTCGTTCCATCAATAGTGCCTCCAATGCTATTGGTTCAATTTTGTTAAGCGCTACTGCCGCAGCAGGTACGTATGTATCTTTTTCTAATAGTAGTGTTTTTTCTACCGCATTTTCACAATTTGGTGCAAACCCTGTTAGTGTTCCTTATAGTAATAGTGATGCTTCCCCACAATGGATGGTTATAAGGCTTAGACCTTTGCCCGACCTTTTCTACGTGTTCAATTACAAATCAGCAAATGCCATAACGGTTTCTGTAATGGGGATTAAATGTGCGTTTTTATAAACCCGGGTTTTGTAAATATATCATACTTACATTTTATTAATATCTGTTAAAAATAAATTTTATGAAGCTCTTTAAGTGCATATTAGCTATTTTATCAATTTTGACAACATCGGTGAATGTTCAATCACAAACTATAGTTTACCACGAAAACTTTTCGGTAGCCGATAGTGTAGTATCGTCGGGCACACCCGGCTGGGCATTGTCCACAAGGCTGTACAACAGTTCGGCAAAAAGCGATTCGTCGCGGGTTGCCACTTCGGGCACATCGGTATTAACCACAATTTCGATCAATACCACGGGCTACAGCTATGTGATGCTGAATTTCGCTCATATCTGCAAGATAGAATATGCCGATTCGGCCTTAATAGAAGTTTCAAACGACAACGGTGTTACCTGGAACAGACTTAAACAAGCGAATTATTTAAGCGCGGGGAATTTTGGATCATTGGGTGACCACTTCGCATCAACATCCTATCCCACTCTATGGGTGGCAAGTAACAATGCAACTACTCCACAAAACACATGGTGGAAAAATGAATCATTTGACATTTCAGCCTATGCTTCCAACTCTGCGCAGGTTCAAGTAAGGTTTTTACTAAAAGACGGAAATGCAAATGGCCATTTTACAAACTATGGCTGGATGCTGGACGACATTGTAGTTTCAGGATCTATTTCAGAATTAACACCCCCTTCTATTACACTGGTTCCAGTTATTGTTCAGGATACAATATGTGATGCGGGTACTATTACTATAAAAGCGGATATCACCGATGCTTCAGGTATTGACACTGCCTATATTGTATATAATATCAATGGAGGTCCTAACCAATATGCCGGAATGACTTTGTTATCAGGAAATACATACAGTGCAAATATCGTAGCATCATCATACAACACTCATTTTGATTATTATATACGTGCGATTGATAACTCAGGTTCTTCGAATGGAGCCAATAGTGTAGCCCAATGGTTTTATACAAAGCTATGCCCTCAGGTTGTTCAGGTAGGGAGTGGGAGCACTGCATCGGCAATGTTGCCCTGCTATGGATACTCTTCGTTTTCATGTGGAAAACAACTTTATCTTGAAACAGAGATTAACACAAGCGGTGTTATTGATTCAATATTCTTTTATGTTGCTAATTCAGTAGGTTCGTTTAACATGATGAATCAGCGGGTTTTCATGAAAAATGTATCAAACTCAGTTTTCAGTGATGCTACAATGCCTGATACAACAACAATGACGCGCGTATTTAATGGTTCAGTCAATTGGTCAGGTCCCGGCTGGAAAAAAATTCCGTGCACAAATAATTTTATTTACAACGGTTCGGATAATCTTCTGATATATTGGATAAACCTGGATGGATCATGGTCGGCCGGGTATCCTGTATTTATGTATACGTCCACAACAGATTATAAGGGTGGTTATAGTTATGATGACTATGTTTTCCCTCCAGCTTCCGGTAGCTTGACATATGACAGGCCCGACATTAAAATTGCTTTTAAACCCAAAGCTATACGTAACGATGATGCAGGCGTTAAACAAATAATTTCTCCGTCCGGTGCAGCATTATCAGCGGTTCCCCAAAACGTTGATGTTACGATTAAAAACTTTGGTGTTGATACGCTGGAAAAAGTAAATATTAACTGGCAGATAGATGGTGTGCCTCAAACATCCTATAACTGGACGGGCAGTCTATTGCAGGGAATTATTTCGCCAGCAATTACGATAGCCAGCCCAACTTTTGCTCCGGGTTCACATATTATTAAAGTCTGGACTTCGTCGCCTAACGATAGTATTGATTTGGTTAATTATAATGATACCTCTTATGTTAGCTTCTTTGCCTGTAGCGGTATCTTGAACGGCACCTATACCATCGGTGGTATTTTTGCAGATTATGCAACCATCAATGATGCTATTAATGCTATTAATATATGTGGCATAAGCGGCCCGGTTACTTTCAATATTAATACGGGAAGCTACAATGAAAAATTTATCATTAATGATATACCGGGAACTTCTTCGGTCAACAGTATAACATTCCAGTCATTAACCGGGAATCAGAATGATGTTGTGATTTTTGACAGTTCTACATCCGCAAACAACAATTATATTTTGAAATTGAACGGTTCAAAATACATTAACTGGAAAAATGTAACCCTGCAGAATAAGGGCGTAAGCTTTGGACGCGTTGTTGAATTTGCAGGAAGTATAAAAAACATTTTGCTGGAAGGCAACAAGCTCGTTGGGTCGGCAACAACAAACACTTCAGATGCTGTCGCAATATTAAACGACAAGTCGACGGATTCGGTGATAACTATCAGAAACAATACATTTTTGAATGGGTCATATGCGATATGTAATTCTATTGGTTTGGGCTCTGTGTCGATGACAATTGAAGGAAATACCATTACTAATCCTTATTTCTGTGGGTTGTACATCAATGGTCGTGAAGACACGAAAATTATTGGCAATATTATCACGAGCACGTCAACGTATTCAGATTTCTTTGATGAATTCAATGGAATATGCATGGTAAACACAAGCGATACCATGCAAATACTGAAGAACAAAGTGTCGTGCGTGGTGGGTAAAGCTATTAATATTGAATACTGCACAGGAACAAATTCATTACATCGGCAGGTAAGCAACAATTTTGTAAGTCTTTCCGGAGACGGCTCTTCACCTGCATATGGAATCATTAATTATTATAGCGATTCGGTTAATTACTATTATAACTCCGTTAATATTACCTCTGCTGCTACTGCTGCATACGGTATGTTGATCGAAGCAGGAACTGTCCGGCTTCAAAATAACAACTTAGTAAACAACGGAGGCGGACCTGTAATTTATTGCGCTGTAAACACACTTCTTCTCAGTTCTAACTACAACAACATGTATACAAGCGGTACTGATCTTGGATATTGTGGTTCAAGCTGTACAACCCTGGCAAACTGGCAGGTTGCTTCTGGCAATGACGCTAACTCAGTTTCAGTAAACTCACTGTTTTTATCATCAACAGACTTGCATGTTACTGATGATTTGCTGAATGGAATTGGTAGTCCGGTTTCAGGCATCACAACAGATATCGATAATGAAACCCGAAATACATCCACACCGGATATCGGGGCCGATGAGTTTTCACCGGTTCTATGGGATGCACGCGTTGCAGCCCTTGTTAATCCATCAACGGGATGCGGACTGGGATCAGAGCATGTTCAGCTTCGGATAATAAATAACGGAATTAACACGATCACTACTTTCGATGCCAGCTTTATTCCTGATGTTGGTCAGGCAGTGGTGACAGAAACTGTAAATGAAACCATTCTTCCGACGGACACATTAATATATACGTTTATTGCAACGATTGATTTTGGAACTACCATCGATTCTACAGCCAGTATCATTGCATGGGTAACACTGGCAGGAGATGTTTCTAACATGAACGATACTGTCAAAGCAGAAGTAGAATCATTTCATTTGCCGGTAAATCCTGTTGTTGTTTCTCCAATTTCAGTTCCTTATGCTACTGCAGCCACAATATCAGCCGTATCATCAGGTACATTGTTCTGGTATAATTCACCGACATCGAATGTTTATATCAGTCAGGGATCTTCGTATGTAACTCCCGTACTTTATAGCAATCCTACTACATATTATGTTGAGAACCGTGAATCGGGATCCATCTTAGCAGATATTGGTACAGGAACAAGTTATAATTCGAACTTTAGTTATCCTTCTCCATATGGTACTTTTAGTAAAAGTTCGCGTGAGCAATATCTAATCAAAGCTTCAGAGCTTAATGCCGCAGGGATTAGTGCAGGCCCCATTTCTTCGCTTGCTTTTTATGTGGAAGATAATTCAAATATAGATATATTAACCAATTACACTATTGCAATAGGGCACACATCACTTACAAGTCTCAACAACTGGGTTTCAGCTGGATTTACTAATGTTTATTCAAATTCAGGTTATGCGGTTACTATAGGATGGAATACACATACGTTCAGCACCCCATTTGTTTGGGATGGTGTAAGCAATATAGTTGTAGAAGATTGTTTTGAAAATAATACCGCAACTTTAACCAATAATGCATTGGTAAGGTATACGCCAACTTCATTTAATTCTGTATTAAACTATAATACGGGTACAGGAAGTGCTTGCGGTTCATCTCAGGTTTCGGGTGTTTATACTAACAGACCCAACATCAGGCTGAATGGGATGTCATCACCCTGTGCCAGCCAACGAATTCCACTTGTAATCAATCTGACTGGAGTACCTGCTAATGATGCTTCTGTTACTTCAATGATTACACCTAATACCGGAATTTTGCTTTCAGCCAACGAGCCAGTATGTATTATGATACACAACTATGGAACAGCTAACATATCGAACTTTCCAGTGAGTTATCAAGTAGGTTCAACATCAACAATTACTGAAACGGTTACTTCAACTATCAACTCAGGAGACAGTTTGACATACACTTTTACCAGTGGTGCTAATCTGGCAAACTCAGGAGCTACCTATAGTTTAAGAGCATGGGTGTCACTAACCGGAGATAATATTCATCAAAATGATACCGTAATAAAAACGGTGACCAATATAGCTTCTGTATACTGTGCTATTGGATGTTTATACGGAGATGAGGGAGCTGATATAGGAAATGTAACTTTAAGCACACTTAATAATGGAGTTGCGCTTCCTGTAACAAACAATTGGACAGCAGTACATGCTTATACTGATTACGCCTCACTTACGGCTACGCCATTAGTAAAAGGGAATACTTATTCTGCCAATGTAGGTATAATTACAGCATCTAATACTTTTGACACTACGACTGTAAAAATCTTTATTGATTACAATCGAAATGGAGTTTTTGACCTTCCTGGTGAGTTAGCTTTTGGATCATGGGCGTCGGCTTCTAATAATATTGTTTCTGGAAACATAAGCATACCTTCAACTGCATCTTCAGGGCAAACAAGAATGAGGATAGTAGCCGTTAACACATCAGATACAAATATTGTTCAACCTTGTGTCACCTTCTATAGTGGAGAGGCAGAAGATTATACTGTAATCATCTTACCTCAAATTTCAAATGACGGGGGTGTGATTCAGTTTACTCAGCCTTCTGATACAACCACTACGTCAGGTGTTGCTGTACCCGTTGAAGTAGTAATCAAAAATTTTGGAACACAACCGATGACATCCTGTAACATTAAGTATAATGTCAATGGAGGTGCAGTAGTTTCGCAGAGCTGGTCGGGAAACCTTGCAGCCGGAGCTTCGGCAACAGTTGCACTTTCATCCTATTCAGCATTGGATGGATACAATCAGATTAAAGCTTATATTGAATTAACAGGTGATATACACAAGCAGAATGATACATTGGTTATTACTGTTTTTGGCTTTCCAACAGAAAATATTTCTTGGACAGATAATTATGATGGCAACAACAATTGGTATGCTGCGGGCAATGTGTGGGAAAGAGGATTGCCAAATTCCAGCGTAATCAATTACGCTCATACAGCTCCTAATGCATGGAAAACAATTGTGGCTGGCTACTATCCCAATAATCAGGATGCGTGCCTGTACTCTCCATTTTTTAACTTCCAAAATGTTGACAATGCAGTTCTCAGTTTTTATCAGTGGTATAACATTCAAGTGAATAATGATGCTGGCCGGATTGAATATTCGACAAATGGTACCACTTGGGTTGCTTTGGGTTCAGTGGGAGATCCATTAGGAACAAACTGGTATAACACGAATTATGCTGGCTTTACCGGCTGGAGTGGCAACAATGGCGGATGGGTTCAATCAAGCTATGTTTTGACAGCATTTAACAACTATCCAACACCTGTTCAATTCCGCTATCATTTTAAATCTGACGCATCAGGCTTTCAGGATGGATGGGCTGTTGATGATTTTGCTATCACTGTTCCATCTATTGCTAAGGATGCCGGAGTTAATGAAATCATTACACCCGGAACGGGGTCAGTTTTAACAGGAACTAGTACACCCGTAAAAGTAGTTGTAGAAAACTTCGGGTTAGATACTTTGCATTCTTTAACCGTAGCATACAAGGTTGAAAACAATGCGCCAACAACCCAGGCATGGTCGGGCACACTTGCTCCCGGCGACACTATGCTCTTCAGTTTCACACAGCCCTACATATCATTGGATCACAACTACAGACTCTGTTCATATACAATTTTGTCAGGTGATACTTATCATTCAAATGACACAACCTGTAAAAACATAATCTTTTCTCCCATCCCTGATGATGCAGGCATATACGCGATAGTTGAACCGGGCACCCAGTCTTACATTAACTATCCAAATTATGTGGTTGTTACTTTGAAGAATTTTGGAACAAACACAATATCTTCAATGAATGTTTCATATAAGGTTGGCAGTAACGCTACGGTAACAGAAGCCTGGTCGGGCTCACTTGCCGGGGGTGCTAGTGTTCCATTCACTTTTGCAACAACTTTTATGTCGCCTATAAATATGTATACACTAACTGTATACACTGATTTAGGAGCCGATGGGTACAGGTACAATGACACTTTACGCAAAAGTGTTCAGGGTATTGTTGGTATTGAAGAAAATGCTGGAAGTATTTTCGGCTTATACCAGAATATTCCTAACCCTGCAAGAAATACTACGGTTATACCTTTTTCATTACCTGAAAATGGAAATGCAGCAATCGAAATCAGGAATGTACTGGGACAATTAATGTTTTCTCAACAAAGACAAGAGAATTCAGGAAAGCACACCCTGGAAATTGATGTTAATGAGTGGCCTTCGGGAATTTATTTCTACTCACTTGTTTTCGATAATATGAAAATTGTTAAAAAAATGACAATTAGCAGATAAAAGCAGTTTGTAAAATTGATAAAACAAAAACACTATGAAAAATATAATAAAACAGAGCTTTATAAAAATCATAGTGTTTTTGTTATTGCTACTACCATTTAGTCTAATGGCTCAGGATACTGAATGGACTAAATATTGCGAAAAAGAAGGTGTGAATGTTTTCTATAGATTATCTGATTGTAATATTCCAGAGGAGGGAATATACCGTCAGTATTATATGCTGAAATTCGAAAATACCAATTCGTATAAAGTAAAAGTGCAATGGAATATTGAATTGTGGTATAACAATAAATGTGAAACCTGTAATGATCCGGAAAATATTGAGTATAAATCTCAGTTAGATATTCCTGCAAGTAGCACTATTCAGGGAGAGTGTTCTACAAAATTCAAAAAAGAATTGAAAGTGTTTTCAAAGCTTTTAAAATTCCCGGGTTCTAAAGTATTAACTCGTTTCGAACTAAATAAAATTTCCGTTTTAAAAGCAGAGTTATGAAGAAAAAACTAATAAAAATTGTTTTAATCATAGCTGTAATATTAATAAAAAGCAATGGTTATAATGCACAGGCGCAAATTCAGTGTAGTATGAGTGCTGTTGCAAACGACACTATTATTTGTCCCGGAGATTCGGTATATTTTAATGCAACGGGTGCAATTGCGGGCATTGCGCTTTCTAACAATTTCAACAGCGGCACTGTGGGCTCGGGTTGGTTTGCTACTACTGCAGCACAATTTACAACTAACACATGTGTTCCTACATTTGATGGGTCCATGTATCTTTGGATGGGTACTACTTCGCCTAACCCAAGAATACTTGAGTCGTTAGACTTTAATGTTCTAAATGGAGGGACAATACAGTGGAATATGATTTATTCCGAACAATCAGGTTCTGTGCCATGCGATGGCCCTGATCAGGCGGATGAAGGTGTGGAAGTACAATATTCAACAAACGGAGGCGGAACATGGAACTCATTTTTGTACTTTCAACCTGATGGAAATGTTATGATATCAAATCCACATACTTCGAATGTAGTTACAAGTGGTGGCAGCACCGCATTTACAAGTTGGACCACGCAAACCTGGCCAATTCCTGCTGCAGCTATGACAGCGTCAACACGCTTTCGGTGGTTTCAGGACGCTACATCGGGTGCAGATTATGACCATTGGGGTGTCGACAATGTAATAATAACCAGTACTATTCCCTCACATGTTTATTGGCTTCCGGCTACCGGGTTAACCAATGATACTATTCTGAATCCCCACGCAGCTATGTCTGCTACTACTACATATACAGTTTGGATATCTAATGGTATAGATTCCTGTTATGATAATATTACTATTCATATTAACAATATACCTACTTCTTCATTTAGTATAGATTCTCTAGTGTGCACCGGATCTACTGCAAATATTGCGTATACGGGTTCCGCACAGGGAAGCGCAACTTATAACTGGAATTTTAACGGTGGTAGTATTATATCAGGTTCGGGATCGGGTCCTTATACTGTTAACTGGACAACTCCCGGTGTTTATAATGTTTCTCTTTCTGTTAGTGAAGAAGGATGTCTTTCTCAACCTACAACAATTCCAATCCATATTTATCAATTCGGAGCTACAATATCCTCATCTAATCCTGTAAGTTGTTATGGAGACAATAATGGAAGTGCAACAGCTGCAATCAATGGTGGACAAGGACCCGTTACATATTTATGGAACACAGTTCCCGGGCAAACCGGGTCAACTGCTACAGGTCTTTCAGGTGGACAAAGTTATTACGTTATAATAACTGATAGCCTTGGTTGTGCTACATCGGCAAGTATTCAGCTTGCTCAGCCAACACAGCTTTCAGTATCTGTTTCTAATGATACTACAGTGTGTCCCAATACACAAGTCGCAATTTCTGCATATACGTCCGGAGGTACTCAGCCATATACATATTTGTGGAATACAGGCAATAATACGAGCACTGTAAACAATGTTATTGGTTACAATCCTCAAACATTTTATGTTACAGTTACGGATGATAATGGGTGCAATAATTATGGTCAAATAGATGTAACACCCTTTCAATTAAACGGGTCATTGACTGTAGACACTTTGGTTCAAATATTAACCCATAATTTTATTTTTGCCTGGACAGGTGATCCGTGTACGAGTTACAGCTGGGATTTTGGTGATGGTACAACCGGGACTGGAATGAGCATGACACATATTTTCAGCTCATCCGGAGTGTTTAATGTTACATTGACAACAGTTTCTTCGGAAGGATGTACTTATGTTTATACAATTCCAATAGAAGTTATTTACCCAAGTGAAATGGAAATACCCAATGTTTTTACTCCGAATATCGATGTATATAATGATGTTTTTATTCCTAACAGTGATGGTGAATTCACAAATTATTTAATGCAGATATTTAACCGTTGGGGGAATAAAATATTTGAAAGCACTGTTATTAGTCAGGGATGGGATGGGATTGGATGTTCTGATGGCACTTACTTCTACATTATTGAAGCTTCGGCATCAGATCGCAAAGTTTACAAATTAAACGGACCATTATCGCTGATAAGATAATAGCTGCATTGGTGAGTATAAGAGTTGAATATTTTAACTCAATTATTTTAAATTAAAAATCAAAAATAAAAATCAACTTAACTTTTTAAACTTTTAGTTTTATTTAACATGTTCCTAAAAAACACATTGGGATATAAAAATTTTAGAAAGATTTTTTTAACATTCTTGCTGACCTGCTCATGTTTTTCAGTATTTGCATCCCACTACATGGGTGGTGAAATCACCTGGCAATGCCTGCCTTCAGGACAATATAAGTTTACCATGAAGTTGTACAGGGAGTGCAATGGTGTTACATTCGGTGCTGTTGAAACAATGAATATTGTCAATTATCCCAATATAGGAAATTCAACACCTGTGAGTATGAGCCTGATTTCACAGACAGACATCTCTCCCGATTGCAATTCTGCTTATCCCAATATTACCTGCACGCCAGCACCCGCCATGCCCAATACAGGAGCTGTAGAAGAGTGGGTCTATGAATCGGCTGCGATTACTTTATCCGGAGTGCCCGGTGCTGCCGGTTGGATTTTTACGTATTCATCCTGCTGCAGAAATCCCTGCACAAATATTATCGGAGCTTCGAACATTGGCTGGACTTTACGGGCAGTGATGTATTCCTTTAACGGAGCGAATGCAAATCCATGTTTTGATAATTCACCTACGTTCACTGAAAAGCCTTCAACTGTTATTTGTGCCGGTTATCCATTTACATACAATCACAATGCAGTTGATAAGGATTTGGATTCTCTGGCATTTAAATGGGCACAACCGCTCGATGATTCCAATGTGCCTATTGCTGCATTTAGTGCAGGATATACCTACAATAGCCCTTTGCCCGGGCCAATCCAGAATTCTTCAAATGTTGCTGCCTTAGTGGATGTTTATACAGGTGAGATTAGTTTTACTTCCTATACGCAAGGTGCATTTGTAACGGTTTGTAAAGTGGAATCATGGAAATGCGGTGTGAAAGTGGCCGAAATTTTCAGGGAAATGCAAGTTGTATTATTAAACTGTCCCGGGAATACTCCTCCATTAGCCCAGGCTCCGTTTATCAATCCTGCCAATGGATTCTATGAGTGGTATTCGGATACTGTTTATGCCGGAGAATTAGTAACATTCCCATTTGCTGCAACCGATTTTCAACAGTTGCCCAATGGCGTTTTTCAAACTTTATCTATTTATGCTTCAGGTCAACAGTTTGGTACGGGCTATACGAGTACAACCACGGGATGTCTGAATCCGCCCTGTGCTACGCTAACTCCACCACCACCAGCTTCTGCTCAATTCGGGGTGAATACAAATTTCAGCTGGCAGACGACCTGTGATCATTTGGCTACTACCATAGGGTGTGGTGTTACATCAAATGTATATAATTTTATTTTAAAGGCACAGGATGATTTTTGCCCTGCTCCTGCATACAGTATTCAAACGATTACAATTGTCGTCAAGTCATTGCCCATCCTGCCGCCACCAGATTTAAGATGTCTGGCTGTTCAACCCAATGGTAGCGTTACTTTAACGTGGATACCACCCGTTGATACATTCCCGTCTTTCAACAGCTATCATATTTTTTATTCTACAAACCCGGCGGGTCCGTTTACAGAGATTGACAGTATATTTAATTACAATATTACTTCATATACCCACACAACAACGAACGCGAACCTTGGCCCAAGGTACTATTATTTGCAGACACGGTCCGGTTGCAACGGAATTTTTTACTCTGCACCATCCGATACAATGAAGACGATGTATCTGCAGGTTTCAAATGTTGGAAATACTTCTGCATTCCTTACGTGGAATCCGATTCATACACCACCTCATCCCCATACATTTCCGTATTATCGCATTTATCGCGATGATCCAATGTTGGGTTGGCAAATTTTTGATTCAACTTTAAACACAACGTATAGCACAACTAATGTTTTAAGATGCGATACAAACCGCTTCAGGATAGAAGTTGGGGATTCGCTGGGATGTATTTCAGTATCAAACATTGACTATACTTTGTTTACCGATTCTGTTAAAGCACCCGAACTCCATTGTATTGCTGTGAATGCTGCCGGACAGGTTACGATTACCTGGGAACCCAGCATTGACGTATTAGGAATATTTGATTGCTATCAAATCTATTCTTCATCGAATGCTGCGGGTCCGTTTACTTTGGTTGATAGTATTTTTAATATTAATACTACTACATACACGCATGCAACTGTTAATGCGAATACAGCCCCCGTGTATTATTACATAGTCACACGTTCCGAATGTACAGGTCACCGTTATTCATCTCCCGGAGATACATTAAAATCAATTTTCCTGAGTGCAGCCAATACAGGTTTAGGTTTTGCGGCACTTTCTTGGAATCCTATTCGTATACCTGCATTATCTTCTACATATCCGTGGTATAGAATATACCGCGAATACCCTGCAGGAACGTGGACACTGATAGATTCAACACAAATCTTTTTCTACCCCGATACAATTTTCTTCTGTAGTCAATTATTGAATTATCGTATTGAAATAGGAGATTCATTAGGATGTATTTCTGTTTCAAATATTGATGGCGATATTTTTCAGGATATCACACCGCCTGTTAGTCCAGTGATTGATACAGTTTCTGTTGATGCAACTACGCAAAACGCAGTGATTAGTTGGTCTCCCAGTACTTCGCCCGATGCAATTGGTTATATCGTGTATCAGATGATTAACGGTGTGTGGACATCGCTAGATACAGTTTATGGAATTAATAACACTACTTTCACTAACCTTATTTCGAATGCGGGTGATATGGCCGAGTATTATACCATTGCTGCTCTCGATGGTTGTATGAACACAAGTCCGATGAGTGATCTTCATCGTACAATTTACCTTACAACTTCGTTAGATATCTGTGATGCAAATAATACAATTCGCTGGAACAGCTACGTGAATATGAAGCCTGGTGTGAAAGAATACAGACTTTTTGTTAGTGAGAATGCAGGCCCGGTACAATTGCTTACAACTACAACTTCCACGGATACATCTTACGTTCATAATAATCTGAATGTAGGGTCCACACTTTGTTATTTTGTGCAGGCAATTGATACTTCCGGTTTGCACACTTCTACATCAAACACAGAATGCGTTATTGTTACGTTCCCCAAAGTGCCTCAGTTCTGTTACATCAACCATGTTACAGTGGTGGATAATGATTATGTTGAATTATCCTGTTTTGTTGACACTTCAGCCTATGTTAAAAAATACAGAATTATGCGCGCCAATGATCCTTTAGGTGCATTCTATGAAGTTGCAACAATTAGTAATGTCACAAATCCAATTCTGATTTATATGGATTTTGAGACTTCGCCTAAGATGCAGAGTTATACATACAAAGTCATCGTAGTGGATAGCTGCAACAACGAAGCGATAACATCTAATCTCGCACAAACGATTTTACTGACAGGTGAAAGTAAAAATGATATGACCAACTACCTAACATGGAATGATTATCAGACATGGCTGGGAATTGTTATGACATATTCTATTTACCGAAAAGTAAATGATGAAATAGAATCTGTGCCTATTGCAATTCTTCCTTTCGGAACAAACAGCTATATCGACGATGTCTCTGCAATGCTAGAAACCAAAGGCGAATTCAAATACTACATCAAAGCACAGGAAGGTTTTGGAAATATGTACAACTTCGCTGATTCAAGTTTCTCCAATGAAGTAGTCACATTTCAGAACCCGCACTTCTTTGTTCCTAATGCATTTGTACCCGGTGGTGTGAATAATGTATTCAAACCTGAAATGGCGTTTGTTGATGTTACAAACTACGAATTTAATATCTTTAATCGTTGGGGAGAACAACTGTTTTATACTACAGATAAAGAAAAAGGATGGAATGGCTCATACAAAGGAAACGATGTTGAAATGGGCGTGTATGTGTATCTTTTCAGATTCCAGAATTCAAAAGGAAAATATATTCAGAAAAGTGGTTCCGTTACGTTGTTTAGATAAATCCCTTAATAGATTTTATGAAAAAATTATTTATCATTCTTGTTTTTTTAAATTTTTGTATTTACTCTTATTCGCAGGATACCATTGTGGCGTGGACTTTTCCGGCTGCTTCTGCAGACTCGCTGGTTGATGTTGCAACTCCAATAAACGCGTTTTGTTTTTTACAAACCGAAAATGATTTACGCAAAATTGTTTACAATCCATCCGGTGCATCAGGGGGAGGTGATAAATGTGCACAATCAAGTGCCTGGGATAATGGTGACAGCACAAAATATTGGGTTATTAAAATTAACACACTTAACTATTCAAATTTAAAATTGTCATCCAAACAGAGATCATGTTCAATGCATCTTGGTCCCAGAGATTTTAAAGTTCAATATAAAACCTGCTGTGTTACCGAGTGGACTGATATACCTAATGCCGTAATTACAGATACTTCAAACTGGTCTATGGGTGCCATAAATACAATTGAATTGCCGTATGGCTGTGAAAACAGAGATGAATTATCCTTAAGATGGGTAATGACATCAAATTTTAATGTCATTGGTAACCCAGTCGAAAGTACTGGAATGTCAAGAATAGATGATATTTATATTACAGGAACAAATATGAATAACGTACCGTCTGAAATAGAAAGTGATTTTGTAGGTATTTATCCAAACCCCACCCGGAGCAAAATCACCATCAAAAGCAATTGTTTATTTAATATTCAAACCCAAGTCAGTATTTTAAATATGAAAGGTCATCAGTTGATATCGGAAAACTATAGTAATAAAAGTTCCATCGACATTGATGTAAGCACTTTTCCCAAAGGCATTTATTTGTTGAAAATACAAGCTGACTGCGGAATTACCAGTAAAAAGTTTATTGTTCAGTAACTATTGCTAATTATTACAACAATTGTACGGCCAATCTGAAAATATTTCAGATGGGCCTTTTTTGTCAGCGTATTTTCCCCTGTATTTTTCTTCTGCATTTACCTATTGTACATCTTTATTCCTGAAACTACTTTTGGATAATGGACATTTTTCATAATTAAATTTCAGGATACTAAAACGCACGAAATTTATGAGGGATGCTTATTGAAAAATAGACTTAGAAAATTATGCCAGTTGTTTTCAGCAAAAAGAATAAAATAGCAATTAAACAAAAACGCCATACATTATGAAAAAGCAAATACTCCTTTCTTTAATTTTTCTTTTAGCAGTAGCTTCGAAATGCTATTCACAAAATAATTGTAGCTGGGCTTTTAATCCTTTAGAGAATTCTGATCCTAATCGCGAAATTTCAAGTTTAACATCTCCCGCTGATCTTAATAATGCGCTTATTGGAAAATGCAGTAATGCTAGTTATAAACGGGTAAATCGAATTGAAGAAAAGGCCATTACTGCATTCGATCAATCGGGAAGAAGTGTTAAAACCGATAAAGCAGGTAACGTATATGTAACAGGAAATTTTACAGGTACCGTTGATTTTGATCCGGGAGCAGGTTTTGCGAAACTTA
>JAZDMK010000138.1:0-18722 GCA_043800975.1 Bacteroidota bacterium
AAAAACATATCCTGCATTTCTAAAAATTTGATGAGCATCAGCAAGTGCGCGGTGTTCTTGTCTTCCGGGATCCGAAAGATACCAACCTGTTTGTGCATAATGGAATAAAAACCATACAGCAACCGGAATTACGGCTGCAATAAAAACTAAAATGTTTTTTTTGTAATCTTTTTTGTGAATTATGAGCGAGGTCAGGAACAATGCAGCTAAAAGCGGAAGTCCACGAATACTCAGTAAAGAAATTCCTAATAAGCAGAAAAAAAGAAAGAGATATTTTTTATCACACAGACTGTAAAGTGCCCCGCTGAATAAGGCTGCCAGTGCAAAGTCGGGACTAAGAAAAAGAAATTGAGACGTGATTGTAGGTTCTGCCATTAGAATAATAAGTGCAGCCAGAGAAGCACCCAGCCCTTTTCTTTTCCATACAAAATTTATTATTGAGTTGACAAGTAGAAATGCAAAAGGCAGCATTGCTATATGAGATACAACTAAAGTTTTTCCAAACAAAGACCACCATCCAGCCAGGTATAAAGCAAACAAAGGTGGATGACCATTGTCGCTGCTGGCAGGCAGAATGAAAGATGAAAAATTGTTTTCAAAAAAGTAATGAGCGTTTTCAGACTGAATGACACTGTCCCAGAAAAACGGAACATCACGGAATATCATGCTAAGCAAAACATAGAAGATGCAACCACTTGCAACGAAAATCATTTTATAGTTTTCCCGGTTGATTTTCATGGTTTGCAAATTATATGTTGAACAATGTTTTTTGCAGGATTATCCTGAAGAATAAAAAGCACAGCGGAATCTTTTTTCATTTCAGTTAAAATCTTTTTAGCCTGAATGCTGTCTTTTACGGGCATCATGTTTCTGTCGCAGGCCCACGTTAGATAGGGAAGAGGAAGCGGGCAGGCACTTTCATTTTTGATAAAAATCACTTCTTCAAAATGTGCTTCTTTACGAATAAAACCGGCAGCATCTTTCGTATTATCGCATGAATAGGATTTTGCATACGTGTCGTTGAAAACAGAAACGGAAATGAAACTTCCAAAAGCAAACAATACAATAAGTAAAAATGAAATGGCGCGTTTGTATTGATTTATGGACTGTAAGTTATAAGCCGCAATACCTGCAATCGTTGCAATTGGAACCGCAATGCCAGACAAATACAATTTGTGTGTGGCGCTTGCATTAAAAAGCAAAATCACTCTCAATAAAACGGGTATGATAGTTAACAGTAAAATAATTTTGAGATCTGCAGAAAGTTTGATTTTTATTATTCGCTGTCGATACATTAATAAAGAAAGAAAACACAAAAATAAAATGATGTACCCAAAGCCCAGCAATGCGGAGTGTAAATTTCTAAAAAAATACAACCAGGAATCTACACTGAACAAATGAATGCCTTGTGCGCTGTATGATTCGCCAAATATGCCACTGCGTTCGGAATAACGAAGAAGCAATGCATGAAAAAATGGTTTCATTCCGGCAATCGCAGAATATTGAGCAATTGAAAATAGAAGTGCAGCAACGCTTCCTAAAAGTACAGATAAGAATAACTTTTTTATTTCATTCTTTTTTCTGAATTTAAAAAAGGCAATAAAAATGGGAACGATGTATAAAATTCCTGTCCAGTCGCTATAGATCAGAAAAAAAGCACAAAGCCCGATGGCGGGCAACAGGCGCTTGTTGGCAGAATCGTAAAAACGAAGAATGAGGATCAGAAGTGCTGCCCAGAAAAACTGTCCAAGTAATTCTGAAAAAAAGCTGAAGGTGTGCATATACAGCATTACCGGCATCAATGCATAAACAAGGAATGAAGTTAATGTAGAAAGCGATAACTGAAACGAATACTTTTCTTTGATTTTGTTTTTTCGATGAACATAAATACCTGCCATTGCAGAAATAAAAAAGGAAGCAATCAGCAATAAAACAAGCCCTGTCCATTGAAAAAACGAATAAGTAACTTTTAAATGAATCATTCGGGTCAGTCCCCAGGAAAGCATAAAAACAAAAGGCGGGTGAGATACATAGTAATTATTGCCTTTGGCATCTTCCAGCCTTTTGTAATCCGTAACCCCTTTGTCTCCGGGTTTAGTGTGGGTCTGGACGGGACTGTAATAATAATGTATTGGATTCGATTGATTCCAGATGTTCAGCGTATTCATTAATAGTAGCGGGCAGTGGTCCTGCGGGCGGGGCTCAGGCGTAAAATGCGAATGCATGATCAGCGCAGCCGGCAGAAATAACAATGCGAAAACGAGTATGATAATAAATCGTTTCAAAATTTAAAAAGAATCAGGTATGGAATGTTTTTTTAATTTTACCAAAAATATGAAGATTAAAACTCTTATACCAAATTTTATTACATCACTCAATCTGATTTGTGGTTGCTTGGCGATAGGTTTTGCTATGACGGGCCGGATGGAGCAGGCTTCCTATTTAATATTTCTGGGTGCTGTTTTTGATTTTTTCGACGGATTTGTTGCCCGGCTGTTAAATGTGAAATCAGCCTTTGGCAAAGAACTCGATTCATTGGCTGATCTGATTACATTTGGCGTAGCTCCGGGTGTGATTCTTTTTACGCTGATTTATCCGGGCTATGTAGCGAAGGACTTGGAATTCGTTGCTTTCATTGCTTTTTTGTTCCCGCTTTGTGCAGGACTCCGGCTTGCTAAGTTTAATACAGATTCGAACCAGACACATTACTTTGTTGGAATGCCTTCTCCTGCTGCGGGGATTTTTGTGGCATCTCTTCCGTTGGTTTGCAAGCAGGCAGTTGAATCATTGAGGGTGATTGATATAAAGATGAATCACATCATACTTAACAACGAATGGCTCACTATAATTTTTGTGGTTGTTTCGCTCCTGATGATTGTTCCGCTTCCTTTGATGGCATTAAAGTTTCAGAACTTTAAATTAAAGGATAATTTATTCAGGTATTTGTTTCTGATAAGTTCTCTAGTTTTGTTAATAATTTTTTATTGGGCATCTGTCCCAATGATCATACTTTTGTACGTTTTAGTTTCACTTATTGCAAACCCCAAAAAAGAAGCCCATGAAATTCAAAGCTGAAATCGATGTAATGCCATTAAAAGAATTGCTTGACCCGCAGGGCAAGGCGGTTGGATCCGGCCTGAAAAATCTGGGTATTTCTGACGTACATAATGTGAGAATTGGAAAGCACATTACGTTGGAATTTGAAGCAGACAGTGAAAAAACGGCAAAGGAAAAAGTGGAAAAGGCATGTTCTATGTTGCTTGCCAATCCTATTATTGAGGGTTTTACTTATACGCTGACTGCACTTTAAAATTTGCAGATGAATAGCGCGAGATTATTTTGTATCTGCGCGTCTCAGTTCAAAATTCTGTCCCAGATAAACCCTGCGTACTTGTTCATCAGCAGCAAGTTCTTCAGCTGTGCCCGATTTCAAAATAGCACCTTCAAATAATAAATACGCACGGTCAGTAATAGCTAATGTTTCGTGAACATTGTGATCGGTAATGACAATCCCGATATTTTTTTCTTTTAAACGACTGACGATCGCCTGAATATCTTCAACGGCAATGGGGTCAACGCCTGCGAAAGGTTCATCTAATAAAATAAAATTTGGATTTACCGCAAGAGCGCGCGCAATTTCTGTTCTGCGGCGTTCACCACCGGATAAAAGATCTCCGCGACTTTTACGGATAGGTAACAAACCGAATTCATTCAGTAATGTTTCCAGTTTTTCACGTTGATCTTTTTTGGATGGTTTGTCATTTCCAAAACAGCTTTGATATTATCTTCCACGCTTAGTTTTCTGAAAACAGAAGGCTCTTGTGCAAGATATCCAACACCCAGCTTGGCGCGGCGATACATGGGTTCATTCGTAATTTCTTTGTCATCCAGAAAAATCTTACCGGCGTTGGGTTTAATTAAGCCAACGATCATATAAAAAGATGTGGTTTTTCCAGCTCCGTTAGGACCCAGCAAACCTACGATTTCGCCACGCTGCACTTCAATAGAAACATTGTTTACAACAGTGCGCTTTTTATATACTTTGACAAGATTTTCAGTTCTAAGAATCATACAAGTTATTTTAAAATAAAATCTGAAAACAGAATCGAATTCCAAACGGTGTTACTTTTTTTGTTTGAGCCGCATTCATATGATCCAAATGGGAAAGGCGCCACACTGCATCAACCCGCAAAACTTTTAAAATGTTTTCGACGGCAACACCTGCTTCAAAATAGGGTTCTGAAACAGCATTTAACGTTGACGGGAAATCCATATAGTTACGATTAGCAGAACTCATTTCTCCAATGACACCTCTTACCCAACCTACTTCACGCCATTTTAATTTTTTCATCAAAGGAATTTTATTGAGGAAGAAACCCTCAAAGTGATGCGTGTATAAAAATGAAACGTATTGATCACTTGCAAACTCATAATAATTCATCAGGTTGAAAGCATATTCATCAAAGTAATACGTTTCATTTCCTTCGTGCAGCTTAAGAAGCGGGTAGGGCAGTTTGCCAAAGAATTTTCCAGATTCCACTAAATACTTTGAATAGCCAATTGCGCCTACATTATACCAATGTTCAATTGAGAAAACCAAGCGGTGGTATTCAAAATCGCTGTTGAATAAATTTTTAAAACCATATGCATAATGAAGCTGAAGAATCGGATATTTTGTGCCCATACTCGAGCGTTCAAATTCGCCCATGTAATATTTTTCATTAAATGCAAAACGCGTTTTAAATAATATTTCGCTTGTAGTAAAGTTTGGCATTACGATATCTTCACTTCCTGAATGAATGACAAAAGCACTGTCATTAAAGGGATACAAATCGCGCTTTGTAAAAATGAGCGTGTTCATCAGTCCGGCAAACCATTCTTTTTCGAATTGAAAACGATATTGCTCTGTCTTGGAACGTGTGTTGGCAGGGCTTCTGCGTAAAAGGGTTGAAAAAATATTTGCTTCAGTAAAAGCATTTTCACTTAAACCTAATTGTTCAATATCATTTTTATAACTAAAGCTGAATGTCTTTCTGGGATTTTTATCAAACATATAGATAAACCCTGCCTGATATTTGAATTCTTTATCCGTCGTTCCATAGGCAACCAATGCTTCAGGCATGAATTTAGTGCTGAATTTATTACTGGTTCTCAGACCCAGAGCAAGCCTTGTACCTTCACGCACACTAAAACTTAAAAATTTATTGTAAGGACCGATTTCAATTTTTCCCCAGACTTTATATCCGGAAATAGCCATGTTTACGATATCCACATAAGTTTTAAAGACGGGAAGCTTCTTTACGGAATCCGTCATCGCATAAATTGCTTTCTCATCTTTATTTAATGTGTCGTGCCGGGCACCTGTCCAATACCAGTCCGGACGTATGTTTGCGCTGTCGTCAACAATTACGTTTGAAGGAATGTTATACAGATTATCATCCAATGCCTTGTTGATTTTGTAATTTTTATAAGAAGATGTTCGCTTTCCGAAAAAGCCCTTGGTACTATCTTTTAAAAGATTGAAGTCGATAATTAAAACATCTTTTGAAAGCATCCAGTATTTATGCTCCTGTTGCTGAAATTCCTGAATAATAACCAGATCATTCATAAAGTTGACATTCGCCTGCCCTGAAAGTTGCATATCAACTTTTTTGATAGCATAGGTTGTATCGTGTATCCAGAAATTACCAGTAAATGTTGGATCCACTTTTCTGCGCGGCTTGAACATAACTTTGTAGCACCACTGGTTATCGATGAAAGTGCTGTCGGTTAAGTAGTATTTATAGTATGTGAGACCGAAACTTGCAAAAGGACTAACTAAATTTTTATCAAAAATGGTAATAAAATTATCATACACATTATAAGACATGTACATCTGGCCCATGAATTGACCCACGCTTTCATTGTCTATACCTGAAATTCGGGATCCATGAATAAATTCTTTTCTTGATTTTGGTTTTTTTCGGTAGCAAATATCTGACATGGTTTCGCTGAGAAACAGCGGTAAGTATACTTTTCCGTTCACGAGTGATGTATCTGCGTTGTTAAAAACGAACTGAAAAGGTTTGAGCATTCTTCTGTTTTTAAATTTCTCATCGAAATTATTTAAATCAAATTCAATTTTATTATACAATTCATACTGATAATAATCGAGCATTTCGATATTGTTCTTATCCTTATTGGCAAGGACTTTCCGAAGAAGAACTACGGCTGGATTTTCACCGGGAAGGATATCAACCGGAGCTAAATTGTAAATGTCCGGTTTCATGGCAAAATTAATGGTTTGAAATTTATTGTTGATCACCGGTTTCTTAATAGTGACGTATCCCACAAATTGTGCAATGATCGTATCACATTTTTTGTTTGTTTGGATAGAGAATTCCCCATTAAAGTCACTGGTAATGCCAATAGTAGTTCCTTTCAGCAGAAGGCTGACAAAGGGCATGGGCTCACCGGTCATGGAATCTGTTACTTTGCCGATGATGCGTGTATTAATAGTTTGCGAATGTCCGATTCCGACAAACACAAATGATAAAATAATTATTTGAAGAAATTTTTTCAAAACCAAAGGTTAGGTTGCAAAAATAATCATTCTGTCGGATATTAAAATGCTCATGAGGAAAGAGCCTAAAACAAAGGCTAGTAAATCCCTTCTTTCAAAATATCATGCATATGAACTACACCTGCGTATTTTGATTTTGATGTAATCAGCACTTGCGTGATTTTTTTTTCATACATCATGTGTAAAGCGTCGTAGGCTAGGGTTTGTGCATCCAAAGTAAAGGGCTTGGGTGTCATAATGTCTTTTGCACATAGTTTATCAATGGATGAATATTTTTGTAGCATGCGGCGCAAATCACCGTCTGTAATGATACCAACAATTTTACCTTTTGAATCAACTACGGCGGTAGTTCCCAGTCTTCGCGATGAGATTTCAATAATTACATCACGGATAGCTGTGTTGGGTGCAACTTTCGGTTTCTCATTGCTGGCGCATAATTCACCAACCGTAAGGTATAGTTTTTTTCCTAGTGAACCACCGGGATGAAACCGTGCAAAATCTTTGGAAGTAAAGCCACGACAACTTAACAGGGCAATCGCCAGTGCATCACCCATGACCATTTGTGCGGTTGTACTGGAAGTAGGAGTAAGATTAAAAGGGCATGCTTCCCGCTCTACCGTAGTCAATAAAGTAAAGTCAGCATTTTTAGAAAGGAAGGAGTCAACCTTACCGCACATGGCCACCAGCTTGTTTCCACCCAGCCGGAGCAAAGGAATCAATACTTTAATTTCTGGAGTTGAACCGCTGTTTGAAATGCATACAACAATGTCATCATTCTGAATAATGCCTAAATCACCATGAATTGCATCAGCAGCATGCATAAAAATGGATGGTGTGCCGGTAGAATTTAATGTGGCAACAATTTTTTGAGCAATCAGGGCACTTTTACCGATTCCTGTAATTACTACCCGTCCCTGCGATTTTATTATCATTTGGACAGTTGAAACGAAGTCATTATTAATGAACTTCTTTATCCCGTTTATCGAAGTAGATTCAAGTTCGATGGAAGAAAGGGCAATTTTTTTTATTTCATCCGGCTTCTTCAAGTAAAAATTTATTTTTGTGATTTTAAAAAAAAGTACAATTGTTATTTCAAAAATTGTATTTTAGCGTAACAAAAGTAGGAAATAATTCAATAATTCAATAAATACAATGCCTGTTAAATTTACACTACCTTTAAAGGGATATCTGAAAAAGTTTTTCGGATTTGATTCGTTTAAGGGACGCCAGGAAGCCGTTATCAAGCATTTGCTTGAAGGAAAAGATGCATTTGTGATCATGCCCACCGGTGGTGGAAAGTCAATGTGCTATCAGCTTCCGGCTCTTATGTTGGATGGTACTGCCATCATTATTTCTCCCCTGATTGCCCTTATGAAAAATCAGGTAGATGCTCTTCGCGGTTTCGGGACTGAAGTCGGCATCGCTCATTTTATGAATTCTTCTTTAACCAAAGTAGAAATTGCACAAGTTAAAGATGATCTTAAAGCCGGTAAAACAAAATTATTATATGTAGCACCAGAGTCCTTAACCAAAGAAGAAAATGTAACTTTCCTGAAAAGCATCAAAATATCCTTTTTTGCAATTGATGAAGCACATTGCATTTCTGAATGGGGTCATGATTTTCGTCCGGAATACCGTAAACTCCGCCCTATCATTACTAAAATTGGAAAAAAAGTTCCTGTTATAGCTCTCACTGCAACCGCTACGCCTAAGGTTCAACATGACATTCAGAAAAACCTGGATATGCAGGATGCAAGGATTTTTAAGTCTTCATTCAATCGCCCAAATCTTTATTACGAAGTAAGACCTAAACGCGATATTAATAAGGAAATTATTAAGTACATCAAAACGAAGCAAGGCATGTCGGGCATTATTTATTGCCTGAGCAGAAAAAAGGTTGAGGAATTCGCTGAAGTTTTACAGGTAAATGGAATCAAAGCTTTGCCTTATCATGCAGGACTGGAAGCAGATTTGCGCCGAACTACGCAAGATAAATTTCTGATGGAAGACATTGACGTAATCGTTGCCACCATTGCATTTGGGATGGGAATCGATAAGCCGGATGTCCGCTTTGTCATTCATTATGATATGCCTAAAAGTCTCGAGGGGTATTATCAGGAAACCGGCAGATCGGGACGTGATGATGGTGAAGGAAACTGTATTGCCTTTTACAGTTATGAAGATATTCAGAAACTCGAAAAATTTACCAAAGATAAACCGGTAGCTGAGCAGGAAATATCGAGGCAGCTTCTGATGGAAGTGGTTGCCTATTCTGAATCTGCTGTATGCAGGCGCAAACAACTTCTTCATTATTTCGGAGAAAATTATGAAGAAGAAAATTGTCAGTGTTGCGACAATTGTTTGCATCCTAAAGCTAAATTTGAAGGAAAGGAATTTGTTGCCTTATTGTTAGAAGCAATTAATGTGACCAAGCAGCAGTTCAAAGCAAAACACATTATTAATATTCTTATAGGAAGATCAACGGCAACGTTGAAATCATACAAACATAACCGACTAGAAATATTTGGCAAGGGTGATGAGAAAGATGAGAAATTCTGGAATGCTGTCATCCGACAAGCATTGATTGCACGTTTTCTTATCAAGGATATTGAGAATTATGGAATTTTAAAACTATCACCTGAAGGGACAGCATTTCTTAAAAAGCCAACATCTATCATGCTTTCACTCGATCATGATTATGAAAGTTCGGACGAGGATGAAGGTGCTTTCTTTGAAGACAGTTCCGGTCAGAAAACCAGTGCAACCGATAAAACACTTTTTGCATTGTTAAAAGACTTGCGGAAAGAAGTATCACGCAAAGAAAAATTGCCACCCTTTGTTATCTTTCAGGATCCTTCGCTTGAAGACATGGCAATTCAATATCCGGTGAATGTCGAAGAACTGAAACAGATTCAAGGCGTAGGCGCAGGTAAAGCAGCAAAATACGGTAAGCCTTTTGCACAACTGATTGCAAATTACGTTGAAGAAAATGAGATTGTACGTCCCATGGATATGGTTGTTAAATCGGTTGTCAATAAATCAGGATTAAAAGTTTTTATCATTCAAAGTATTGATCGCAAGGTTTCGCTGGAAGATATCGCAATTGCAAAAGGTATCACAATCCAGGAGTTGCTTACAGAAATTGAAAGTATTGTTCAATCAGGAACAAAAATTGACATAAATTATTTCATCCGTGGTTACATTGATCATGATCATCAGGAAGCAATTTATAATTATTTTAAAACTGCTGAAACAGATGATTTAGCTGAATCCCTTCAGGAATTGGGAGAAGAAGATTACACCGAAGATGAAATAAGACTCATGCGGATAAAATTTTATTCTGAATACGGAAACTAAAAATATAATTTGTGAAAAAACTTAATCTAATTTTAAACATTATACTGCTGGTAGCAGTTGCTGTTTTATATGTTTTATTTTTTACAGAAAACAAATCTTCCTCTGATGATACACCCGGAATTCCCTCGTCAGCTAAGGGTTCTAAAATAGCTTATGTGAACTCCGATTCATTGTGGACTGATTATACATTTGTAAGTGATCAAAAACTAGTTCTTCAGGCATTCCAGAAAAACCTGGAAACACAGTACGGAGCTAAAATGAAGGCTTTCGAAAATGAATACAATGCATATATCAAAAGAGCCAGCGCTGGTTTGCTGACACTGGATGAACAAAAGAAAACTGAAACCCAACTCAGCGAAAAACAAAAAAAACTGATGGAAATGGATCAGCAACTTACGGCACAATATGCGGACAAAGAACTTAGCACAAACCGAATGATTCAGGATTCTATTGTCAGTTATGTTCAGCGCTTTAACCGGAAATACCATTTCACATACATACTTGCTTACTCGAAGGGTGGTGGAATCTTATATGCCAATGATAGTTTAGATATTACAAATTCTGTATTAAAAGGGTTAAACGAAGATTATTCAAAATTTAAAAAAGATGAAAAAGCTGATTAGTATTGTTCTTCCGCTAATGCTTTTGCTTGCTTGTAAGCAGACAAAAGTGGAACAGGTTATTGAAGAAAAGTTTCCTTCCGGTAATAAAAAAGTAGAATGCTGGTATAAAGGAGAAGGGGAAAGTCGCGAAAAGATTAAGGAAATTCGCTATACAGATGAAGGAAAAGTAGAAATGGAAGGCGAATTTAAAAACAATAAAAAGGACGGAAAGTGGGTTGTATATCACCCAAATGGCATAAAATGGAGCGAAGGCTATTTTAAAGAAGGTAAAGCCGATGGCAAACGTACCGTTTATCACACAAATGGAAAAGTCCGGTATGAAGGAGAATACAAAGCTGGTGAACCATCAGGTGTGTGGTCGATTTTTGACTTCGATGGAAAAATGATAAAGGTTGTAGATTACACTAAAAGAAATAAAGATTCCATCCGCAACGATACTATGATAAAAGCAAATTAGAAACTGTTTGAATTTTATCCTTCTGTTTAATTATGCGCCTTAATTGCCCATACATTGTTAAAATCTCCTTAAATAGCTACGGCTATTCGCGTCAATTTTGCCTTCTCTGGTCAATTTATTCATCATAATTAGTCTAAAAAACAAAATCCAAACAGATTCTTAATTTATTTGCAACATTTCAGATAACAATTTTTTATTTCCTGAATACACTTCGCAAAGATAAATCCCACGGGGAATATTATTTGTTTTTAATGACCACTTTTTTTCGCCAGACATTTTCATGTTTTGGTTGATTATTCGTCTTCCTGAATTGTCAGAAACACGGATACGCAAATCATTATAAAAATCAGGAAGTGAAACAAAAATCTGACGGCTCTCATTATTGAAGTAAATACTGAATTCATTATTGAATTCTTTTTCCGGGACATTGAGTTGAGTGGAACTGTTTGACGAAATGATCCATTTTTCAGGATCAAATTGTGCAGTATTCGGATCGAATCCCAGATTCACTGTAAAAGTCTGGGGGCTGTATGCAGGATGAAAAACGACAATGGTATCATGTGTTGCATCACGAAAGCGAATAGGAACGGGAACTTCAAAAAAACTTACGGAGGAATGTGATGTACTTTGATCAATTTTTATCTGCAGGTTATGTCCTGCGATGGAAGAGCACTCAATATGGAAAGATGGAAATCCCTCACCATAAAACCATTGATCAAAAAAATAGGTAAGGTCGCACGAACAGGCTGCTTCCATATGGTTTTTAAAATGAGAAGTTCTTGCATATTGATAACGAAGTGTAGTATCCTGCAAATATTCTGACATACCTTTATAAAAAACAGAATCACTTAGGATAAAACGTAACGTATTTAAAATCATTCCTCCTTTTGAATACGATAGTCTTCCGTTGAAAACACGGAAAACATCTGTGGTATCTGAACAGTAAACGGAGCCATCCGGCTGACTTGTTATATAATTAATGTGTTGACTTTTCCAGTTTACAAAACCGGGCGGATCCCATTCAAACAAAGTTCCTGTGGCGTAAGTAGCAAATCCTTCATTAAGCCAGATGTCGTCCCAGCTGCCGCATGTAATCATATTTCCAAACCAGGAATGGGCAAGCTCATGCGCCATCAGCGACCAGTCGAAGGAATGAAGAAAGGTCATCGTCTGGTGCTCCATGCCGCCACCCCAGCCAAATTGCGCCTGTCCATAACGTTCTTTGCGAAAAGGATAATCACCGAAAAGTTCCATAAAACGCAGCATCATTCCTTCAACGGCAGGTGTTGATGATTGAGCAGATGCAAGGTCTTCAGGAAAAACATAATTTACAATTTCGATAGAATCCCATCCCACATGCACATAATCGGAGTAAGAAGAATAATTAGTCATCGCCATTCCTATCAGATAAGCGGCAATAGGGTATCGGTGCTTCCAGATAAAAACGGTAGAGGGGCATTGGTTTATTTCCTTTATCAACAGGCCATTTGCGACGGCTTTTATTCCAACAGGAACATAAATAATAAATTCAACAGAATCAATTTTATCAGATAAACTTTGTTTACAGGGCCACCAATCACGCGCTCCATAAGGCTCTGATAAAGTCCATACAATAGAATCACCCGCATGACTCGACTGAACAAAAGAACCAAAGCCATTTTTCGGAGGTATGCCCTGATAAAAAATCCGAATCGAATCAAGAGAGCTTTGTAATAACGTTGTGTCAAGTGTAATAGAAAATACATTGTTTGTCTGAGTAAAACTCTTTGATTTTTTTCGATAAAGAACAGAATCTACCGTCAGAGAATCTGTAAAATCAAACTCAAGCTGAGATAAATTTGTTGAAGTAACCGAAAATTGATGCACTACTTCACCGTGAATGTATCGTTGTGTAGGATTCATAAAAAATGTGAATCTCGCGTATTGCATATCATAGTTTTCACCTGTTTTGGTGTTTAAATTTTTGTTGGCAAAGAAAGAAGTGTGAGATTTAGCATCACCAGAAGGAATTTTTTCCTCAACCAGAATTTGGGCAGACAGCCACTGAACTGAAAAAAATAAACAAAGTAGAGGAAAAACAAGAAATCTCATAAAATGAAATTGAATTATCGAAAACAAATATAGCAGTAGTTTTGCTGAAAAAGAAAAATTTGTTAATTTTTCTGAATGAGCAAGTTGATAAACAATAATGAGCAAATCGGGTTTCTTTTTTTTGTAGGTTTGCAGTAAATGAAATCCTTGAATAACATTTTGAAAAATCTTTTCTGGGTTATTGTTTTGTTTGTGTATGCTTCCTGTGCAAATGTTGTTGCACCTATGGGAGGACCTGCCGATTTGCTTCCACCAACAGTTGTATCTTCTACGCCAGTTTCTGGTTCTGTTAATTTTTTAAGCAAGGAAATCACAATCCGTTTCAATGAGTTCATTCAGCTGAAAGATGTAAATAAGTCTTTTTTGATTTCCCCACCTATGGCGAAGGCGCCTGATTTCAAGATCAAGGGCAAATCTTTAAAAATCGTTTTTAAAGACAGTCTTCGCGCAAATACTACATATACGCTAAATTTCGGCGGTGCCATTGCAGATCTGAATGAAGCAAATGTGCTGGCAGGTTATCAGTATACTTTTTCTACAGGATCATCCCGCGATACACTTACGATAGGTGGAAATATCCAAAATGCATTTTCACTGAATGCTGAGGCAGATGTGTTGGTTATGCTTTACCGAGCTATTCAGGATTCAATTCCATATAAAAAGATTCCTGATTTTATTTCAAAAACAAACAGCACTGGTGATTTTTCATTCATTGCTTTGCCTGCCGGGGTATACAAGATTTTTGCCATACGGGATAAGGATGCGGATTATCTTTTCAGCCAGCCGGGTGAAGAAATTTCTTTTCTTGATTCACTTGTTGTGCCTGTTCCCCGTGATACTGGCAGGCGTTCAGTCATTAAATCCAGATATGAACTTTTTCTTTTCAAAGAAGAATTGAAAAGACTTTTTCTTCTTGGTAAAAGTGCATCAGCACCCGGCCGTTTCCAACTTTATTTTAATAAAAGAGCCGACAGCGTGCAGTTTTACCCGCTTCAAAAATTTCCTGAAGGAACATTGCTGACGGAATGGAACACAGGTCATGATACACTTACCGGCTGGATTACAAAAATGAAACTGGACACGTTACGTCTTGGAATAACAGGACCCACGGGTCTTAGTGATACATTAGAATTGCCGTTTACAATCAGCGCCAAAGCCCAGCGCATGGGTAAGGGGGTTGCAGAAAAAAAATCATCTTTTAAAAGCCCTGCCCAGACTGGTTTTCAGGATGCTACTTTGCCGCTTCAGATAACTTTTAATAATCCGGTTGATTCCCTGTTTCAAGAAAGAATGTTTTTATCAGAAGAGAATGACACAGTCCCTTTTAAAGTTTTTTTTACTGATTCTTTAAAAAGAAATTTTCAATTACTGTATAAATGGAAGGAAGGTAAGAGATACCGCTTTATTGCGAATGCAGGTGCTTTTACTGATATCCTTGCTCTGAGGAGTGATTCTATAAAGCTCAATTTCAATATCAGAAATCCTAAAGATTTTGGATTGCTGCGCATTGTTACAGATCCAATACCAGCAGGCTTTATACTACAGTTGCTTACTGAAAAAAATGACATTGTAAGGGAAGTAATTTCAGATGGAAAAACCACATTTGAAATGAACAAAATTCTTCCCGGAAAATACAAATTAAAACTTATTGCAGATGAAGATCACAACGGGCGATGGACTACCGGAAATTATTTAAGGAATATTCAGCCCGAGAAAGTTTTTTTGAATGCAAAGCAAATTTTAATTAAACCTGACTGGGATACCGAGGTGGAATGGAGAGGAAATTTCATTATTAGTCGATGATTATTGTTAATTTATTAACAGATTTTCGATTGCTTGTCCAATAAGGGTTTAATTATTTTCAAATACTTGAATAAAAATTTCTTTATTGATAATTACCGTGTATTTTTGCAGGCATAAAAATGTAAAAAAAATGAACCTTTCGCACATTGAACATATCGGTATTGCCGTTTCTGATTTAAAGGATGCAATTATTTTTTATGAGGAAAAACTGGGTCTGAAATGCTACAGTATTGAAGATGTTCCTGAACAAAAAGTAAGGACCGCATTTTTCATGATTGGCCAAACCAAACTGGAACTACTCGAAGCAACGGACCCTGAAAGTCCCATTGCAAAATTTATTGAAAAGAAAGGGGAAGGCATTCACCATTTGGCCTTTGCTACCGAAGGATTACAACAGGCACTTGCTGAAGTGGAAAATAATGGTGTACAGCTTATAGATAAAGTGCCCCGTAAAGGAGCCGAGGGATTAAGTATTGCTTTTTTACATCCCCGCTCTACGAAAGGTGTATTAATGGAACTTTGCGAAAACCCGAATAAATAAAAACACATGTCAATTCAGGATAGAATTACAGAACTGCTCGACCTTCGTGAAAAAGCGAAGCTGGGTGGTGGTATTAAGCGTATAGAAGCGCAGCATAAAAAAGGAAAGCTTACTGCCCGGGGACGTATCGATTTGCTGCTTGACGAAGGCAGTTTTGAAGAGTTTGATATGTTTGTATCGCACCGGTGTATTGATTTTGGGCTAGAAAAAGAAACCTATCTTTCCGATGGTGTTGTTACCGGCTATGGCACAATAGACGGGCGCTTGGTATATGTTTTCTCTCAGGATTTTACAGTTTTCGGTGGATCTCTCTCCGAAATGTTTGCAGCCAAGATCTGCAAAGTGATGGACAAAGCCATGAAAGTAGGAGCACCCGTGATTGGCATTAACGATAGCGGTGGTGCCCGTATTCAGGAAGGTGTGAAAAGTCTGGGTGGATATGCAGATATATTTCAGAGAAACATCATGGCTTCCGGAGTGATTCCACAAATTTCTGCCATATTCGGACCTTGCGCTGGAGGTGCAGTTTATTCACCGGCATTAACAGACTTCAACCTGATGATTAAAAAAACCAGTTACATGTTTGTGACAGGCCCAAAGGTTGTGAAAACGGTTACCGGTGAAGTGGTTTCTCAGGAAGAGCTGGGTGGCGCATCTGTGCATGCATCCAAATCAGGTGTGGCGCATTTCGTTGCTGACAGCGAGCAAGAGGGAATCATGATGATCAGAAAGCTAATCAGTTTTCTTCCGCAGAATAATCTGGAAGACCCACCACTGCTGACTTGTAATGATCCCGTTGATCGCATGGATGATTTGCTAAATGAAATTATTCCTGATGATTCTTCCAAACCCTATAACGTGAAAGATGTTATTCGGATGATTGCAGATTATGGCGATTTTATGGAAGTACATAAATCCTATGCACAAAATATTGTTACCGGCTTTGCACGCTTCAATGGAATATCAACAGGGATTATAGCAAATCAGCCTTCCTATCTGGCTGGTGTGCTGGATAGCAATGCATCTCGCAAAGCCGCGCGTTTTGTGCGTTTCTGTGATGCCTTTAATATTCCGCTTGTAACATTGGTTGATGTTCCTGGCTTCCTGCCTGGCACTGCGCAAGAATATGGCGGTATCATATTACATGGTGCAAAATTATTATATGCATACGGTGAAGCAACAGTTCCTAAAGTGACCGTCGTTCTTCGCAAAGCATATGGTGGTGCGTATGATGTAATGAGTTCAAAACATCTGCGTGGTGATCTGAATTATGCATGGCCTACTGCTGAAATTGCTGTGATGGGTCCCAAAGGTGCAATCGAAGTATTGCTGACACGTGAGCTTGAAAACATCGACGATGAAAAAGCAAAAGTGCATTTCCTTGTTCAGAAAGAACATGAGTATCGTGAAAAGTTTGCCAATCCTTATGTAGCTGCAAAGTTCGGGTACATTGATGATGTGATTGAACCGCGTACAACACGCTTCCGCATCATTCGCGCTTTACAATCTCTCGCAACAAAAAAAGATGTGAATCCACCGAAAAAACATTCTAACCTCCCGCTCTGATGATGGAAGAAAAATCATTAATCAAACAGCAGGGAAAAGAAATGGCTGCAGTGGCTATTGCACTTGAACAATCAGGTATGTTGGGCAATCCCGAACTTGCTGCTGCGATTGCTTTAGCAATGGAATCTGGCGCAACTGTTCAGGTGCCGGATGAGATGATCGCCGCTATTGCGCTGTCAATGCATCTTTCCGAAGGACGTGACGTATTGCCTGCGCCAATTATCGCAGCCATCACCCTTGTCTTAAGTCCGTTTATCAGCGGATACCAGAGTAATGAAAAGGCAATTCTTACGATCAATCGCGTTGAAAGAACCTACTCGCCCTGGAGCTCCAAGATATACGGCCTGCGTCAGCTACCGAACTACATACCCAGAAAATTCATGTAATAAAATTCCAACAAATCATATAGCAAATGAAAACGATTAAGTTAAGCATTCAGGGAAATCCTTACGAAGTAACCATCCGGAGCATAAGCGGGAATATTGCGGATGTAGTGGTAAACGGAATTCCCTACAAAGTGGAGATAGACCCCAAGTCGAACATCTCTGCTAACACAGTTATTTCAACACCAAACCCGGTGTTGGCGCCTATTACAGAAAAGCCTGCTGAAACAAAAATGGAAGCGGCCCCTGTTCAGGAAGTGCCCGCAGATCTTCCTGCCGGATCGCACAAACTCGTTGCTCCACTGCCCGGAATTATTATTGGTATAGATGTGAAGCCCGGCGACAAAGTGAAAATGGGGCAGAAGCTTCTGGTTTTAGAAGCTATGAAAATGGAAAACAACATAAATTCAGATAAAGACGGTACGATAACAAAAATTTGCGTTACCAAAGGCGATTCTGTAATGGAAGGCGACGTGATGATTGAAATGGGAGGCTGATATGAACAATACACACATGTTGTTCTGGGGAGCATTTCTGGTGCTTTTCTTTCTGGTCTTTTTTATTGATATGTATGTTACAAATCACAGGAAGAAAGAGCTTACTGTTGGTGTTGCCCTTCGCTGGACAGCCCTTTGGGTTGCTATAGCATTGTTATATGGCGTTGCGATTTTCCTTTTCTTTCCCCAGAATGAAGGAAGTACTGAGAATACGGCTTCTATAATGGGAATTAAATTTATAGCAGGTTATTTAACGGAGTATTCTCTTTCAATCGACAACCTCTTTGTTTTTATTATGATATTCTCCTTGATGGGAGTGCATGAAAAGAACCAGCCCCGCTTGCTGAAATTGGGAATTCTGCTTTCGATTATTTTAAGAATAATATTTATTATTGCCGGAATGAGTCTCGTTCAGCGTTTCGAATGGTTGATTTATATTTTTGGTATTGTACTTTTATGGACAGCCTATAAAATGGCATTCACCGCTGAAGATGATCAGGTTGATCCCAAAAGTAATTTTCTATATAAGCGCGCATCCAAATGGTTTCCGGTTGATCCCGACCCGCATACACCCAGCTTTTTCAGAAGAATAGACGGAAAGCGTCATATTACAATGGTGTTTTTGGTATTCCTTGTAATTGGATCCACCGATGTGCTATTTGCTGTAGACTCTATTCCCGCTATCATTGGTGTGATTAAAGAAGGTGCCGAAAATATTCTCACCCCAAGTGAAGAGAACTTTCTTGCCATTACATCCAACGTGTTCGCCGTGATGGGTCTGGTTTCTCTCTTCTTTGCGCTGAAAGGAATCATGGGAATGTTCCGCTATTTGAAAATAGGTG
>JAZDMK010000345.1:0-6921 GCA_043800975.1 Bacteroidota bacterium
CGGTTACAATTGCCAGAAACACTTCTACCAAACGTTCGGTTTGTGGAGGGCATCCGGGCAGATAATAATCCACGCTCACTACTTGGTCAAGCGTTAAAACGTCATTATAAAATTTTGGGAGAGTAAGTTTACCCTCTGGCATATCAATTTCAGTGAGAGGCACTACCTTATCCGGATTTACTGTGGATTCACTATCGAAATAGGACCTGCGAAAAATTTCTTCTTTTGAAGATAGATTGGCCAGCCCGGGAATACCGCCCATATGTGAGCAAGATCCGTAAGCAACCAATACTTTTGATTTCTTTCTCAGTACGTGAGCCATGTGTTCGTTTTCACTATTCCGAACAGCACCATTAAAAAGTGTAAGATCTATACTGCCATCTGGCATCGCATCCACATCGCTGTATTTAGTATCGAGTGCAATTGGCCAGAATACAAGATCAGCATGTTCAACTACTGTAAACAATGCTTCGTGCACATCCAGCACCGAAACACAACATCCACCACATGCTGCGCCCCAGTAAACTGCCATTTTCAATTTGGGTTTGTTTTCCATAAAATCAGTTTATGAGATTGTTTCCATTTCTGCTTTAATTTTTGAAGGACCAAGTTTTGTTACTTGCTCCGTCATTTCATTTACTACCTGTGCAAAGATTTTTCCTTCACTGGCACTTACCCATTCGAGACGAAGCCTATCCTCTTCGATACCCAGTTGCTTAATATATTTTTGCAACAGCTGATACCTGCGAAGGCATTTATAGTTTCCTTCGTGATAGTGACAATCACCGGGATGACATCCGCAAATAAGAACCCCATCGGCCCCCTCGCGAAAAGCTTTCATTACAAAAGTAGGATCCACTCGTCCGGAGCACATGACACGTACTACGCGAATGTTGGAAGAATATTTAATTCGTGAAGTACCCGCCAGGTCTGCGCCTGTGTATGAGCACCAGTTACATAAGAATGCGACAATGGTTGGTTGAAAACTCATGATTTAACCTCCTCTTTTTGAAATGATAATTCCATACTCATTAATCCTTCAATTTGTGACAAAATCTGAAGATCGGTAAAGTGTCGGCTCTTTATAGCACCGGTTGGGCATGCAGATCCACAGGTTCCGCATCCTTTACAAAGAACTTCATTTACTGAAGAAACTTTCAACTCTGCGTTATAGCTGATTGCTGTATAGGGACAAACCATCACACAAGTCTGACATCCACAGCATACATCTTCATTGACACAGGCTGTGGTCACTTCTACTTCAACAGTACCTTTACAAATAGTTCCGAGTACACGTGCAGCAGCGGCTCTGGCCTGTATGACTGAATCAGTAATATCTTTCGGACTCTGGCAACTACCCACAATATATACTCCGTTGGTAGTTGTTGCTACTGGATCAAGCTTGGGATGCCTTTCAATATAAAATGAATTCCCACACATGCTGATTCCAACTGCATGCGCAATATCCTTCGCATTTTCACGTGCTTCCTGCCCTACCATTAAAACAATCATGTCTGCAGGGACCTCCACTTTTTCGCCAGAAAGTTTTTCATTTACTTCTATAAGCATGTCGCAGGAGTCTTTTGTATCTGCTTTTTTAACAAGCGGAAGATTTTTTTTCTGATCAAACATCAGGAACATAATATTCCGTTTCGAAGTACTGGTATACAATTCTTCATTCCCGTTACCCATCGCACGCATGTCAGCATATAGTTCAAACACGTTTGATTCCGGTAACGCTGAGCGAACCTGATTAGCATATTTCAATGCTGTCATGCAACAGGTACGCGAGCAATATTCGTGGTATTTCTCGTTACGACTTCCTACACAATGAATGATTGCAACATTTTCTGGTTCTTTACCATCCTTTTTAACAATTCTTCCGCTGGCAAGCATTTTTTCAAATTCCACCGATGTCACAACATTGGGGAATTTACCATAACCATATTCAATAATCCCGGAAGGATCGAATGGTTTCAAACCTGTAGCTATGATGATATTACCGAATAGCAGTTTGGTTTTATTAATTGTGGTTTCGAAATTTCCGATATACCCAAATATTTCTGATATTTCAGTATCAAGAAATAATTCAATCCGGGGATTCATTTTAACACGCGCCACCTGAGCTTTTAGAAACTGTTGTGCACTTGAAAAATGAGGGAATGTAAGGTCAACATCAACAAGGTTTCCACCTAGCTTTGAAGTACGCTCAATCAGATACACCTTTTTGCCAGCACCCGCTATTTCAAGCGCAGCACTCATTCCGGCAACGCCGCCACCAATGACAAGTGTTGCCGGGTTAACAGCAACGGTACGTTCCTGCAGCTCCTCATTAAAACCAACTCTCTTAATCGAAGCTGCAACCAATGCCAATGCTTTGCGGGTGGCTTCTCCTCTGTCAGTATGCACCCATGAATCCTGTTCGCGGATATTTGTCATTTCAAAAAGGTAGGGGTTCAGCCCGGCTTTCTCTAATGCTTTGCGAAAAGTTAATTCATGAATTCGAGGTGAACATGCTGATACAACAATTCTGTTCAGGTTATGCTCTTTGATATCTTTTATGATCAGATCCTGTCCGGGATCAGAACACATATACTTATAGTTTCTTGAAATAACTACATTAGGTAGCTTTTCCACTTCTGCTGCAACGTGTTCAACATCGACCATCTTGGCAATGTTGGTACCACACCAGCAAACGTATACGCCTATTCTTGGAGTTTCCATAGTATTCGTTTTTCTATTAATTCAATACTAATTTTTCTTTAACGGCATTCCTTGATACTGCAGCCTTTTTGACGCGGGCAAAATATGCAGCAAACGGACGATATGCAAGATGTGACCATTTTGAGAAAGGCACTTCAATTACCAGCATTGGCACAAGGATGGCCATGTGAAAAATGTACATCCAATAAGTTGCTTCAGCCATTCCGTATATCCGGAAAAAATGGAGTGCAATTCCAGTTAGGGTAGTCAATAAAAGCATGATGATGAAAAGCCAGTCAGAAATATGAGAGAACTGGAAGGTCGACTTTGCAGCCTTTTTAATTCTGCCCCAGAAAAAATAAATTAATCCGACGGTCAGACCAAAAGTTGCATAATAGCCCAACAATCGCTGTGGTTCGTACCATTCATAAATTATGTCGGTTTGAAACCAGGGCAGAAATGCAACAATCATGGTAAACATGATAACATAACCTGACATCAGCAGCCAGTGGCCTGCCCAGTATTTTTTATTATCACATTTATTGAATTTTTTCTGAGTAGCAAAATGAACAACCAGATTCCAAACTTCGGTAAAATAGAGGACAAAGGGCACCCGGGTTTCTTTCTGTTTAAGGATTGTGAAATACCACATCCTAAATAAATTTGTAACCAGCAAAAATGCAATACAAGCAGCCATAACCAGATCACCAAGATGTACCCATTTAATGGGGAACATATCATTAATACGAACACCACCATCGGGGTTCAACTCAGTGACAATCCCGTTCGGGTTAAAAACTGAGAACAGCAACCCCACAATGGTTCCGATTACAAGCACTGCAATCAGTTCCCACCAATGTGAAGTATAGAATTTCTTTGCCAGACCTGTCCAGTCATAACGTGAAGTCAGCCAGCGACGGAGCACCATCATTGTTTCTCCCGGGTTAGCATCGCGCGGGCATTGCTTTGAACAATCGCCGCAATAGTAGCATAACCAGGGTTCAACACCAGCCTGCAGTTTGTCGCGCATTCCCATTTGAAGCGCACGATAGCCGCTTCTCGGGAACAACGAGCCCTCTTCTGTCAGTGGGCAATTCGCGGTACATTGTCCGCAATGGAAACATTCATTCCACGAACCTTTTCCAAATTTTTCAACTTCTTTTATTAAAGTTGGATCAACACGGTGACTCATGCTATTTCCTCCATTGAAAATTGTTTAACCATAGTTTCTATTTCTGATAATGGGACCCCATTTTGGTTGCCCGCAACTTTGCCTCTGATAACACACTGAATAACGCGTGAGGCAGCAGCAGAGGCCTGTGCAACGGTGTCTGGAATATCTTTTGGTCCCTGACATACGCCTGCAACATAAATTCCTCCGTTAGATGTGCCAACAGGATCACTCAATTGATTCGCTTCGCGGAACCATCCTTTTTCTGTATCCAAACCTATCATTCTGGCAATTTCACCTGCATCTTCACGCGGCTCTAAACCAACAGCAAGGATAACCATATCCATTTCCTGTTCGAGGAGCTTTCCTCCTTCCATATCTTCACCACGTAATTTCAGTTTCTTTCCGCTTTCTTCAATTTTAGCAGTTTTTCCACGAATCATATGAATACCTTCTTCACGGATGCGTTCGTAAAACTCTTCATACCCCTTACCAAAAGCACGCATATCAATATAGTATTCGTATACTTCGGCATCAGGAAGTTTTTCTTTAACTAAGTGTGCGAGTTTTAGAGAATACATGCAGCATACTTTTGAGCAGTGTGAATTATGATTTTCATCACGACTTCCAACGCAATGAATTACGCCCACTTTACGTGGTGAATCACCGGTTTGCGTAAAAATCCAGTTTTGTTTTTTATCCTGAACTCTGAAATTGATTTCGCCACCGGTCGGTCCCGAAGCGTTAATCAGTCGTTCAAATTCAAGCGAAGTGAGAACATTTGGATATTTTCCATAACCATACTGTTCTACCCGGGTGGCATCAAATGTTTTAAAACCGGTTGCAACAATAATATTTCCAACAGTTATAATTTCTTCGGTGTCCTTCTCATTGTAATCTATACAATCAGCAACAGGACATACTTTTGCACAGACGCCACATTTGTTGGCTGTAATTTTTGTACAGTTGGCAACATCAATCAAATATTTATTGGGTACGGCCTGCGGAAAAGGAATGTAAATAGCTTTACGCATTGTTGTACCTGAATCAAATTCACTGAAAACATTAACAGGGCATTTCTCTGTGCAGGTTCCGCAGCCGATACATGTAGACAAATTTACCATACGGGCTTTTTTAAGAATCTTTACAGTATAATTTCCAGGAACACCTGTAACTTCTTTAACTTCACAATAGGTGCGCAATTTTATATGGGGATGTTGTCCCACTTCAACCATTTTGGGAGTAAGAATACATGCCGCACAGTCAAGAGTTGGGAATGTTTTATCAAACATTGCCATGTGGCCCCCGATCGTTCCTGAACGCTCGACCAGATAAACGTCCAGTCCGGCCTCAGCAATTTCAAGTGACGCCTGACTTCCTGCAATGCCACCACCAATAACAAGTGTAGTCGGATTCACTGGCAGTTCTGCAGGGACCGAAATCATTTCAAATGGAAGCTGATAAAAGGCTGCGAGTAAAACAGCTTTTGCTTTGTCAGATGAAATACCTTGTAAGTCTGATGCACCATGTTCATGGAAATCAGCAAGCCAAACCTGTTCTGCCGACTCACCTGCAAGCATCATAGCACGGGCAACGTAACTTTTAATAATTCCCGGTAATTCCCCGGCAATTACAATCCGTGAAATTTTCTTTGCAGAAATCTTCTTTGCCAGTTTTTCTGCATTGTCCCACGGCAATTCACAGGGGTCCCATACTTCAGCCACATTCGAATACAACCGGATATAGGCGGCCAGTTCTGCATCATCCCACGGTTGAACACTGCTATTCCATACTGCATCATGACCCGAATGAGTCTGAATGTATGCAGACAGTTCAGCACAATCCGCTTTATTCCTATAATTTCTAGGATTAAAGAAAATCACTGCTGTTAGTTTTTTCTCAGCCATAATTTTACCTTTTTGTTAAAGAATTGCACATTAATTTAAATTAGTGCACACTTCTACCCCATCAGGTTGCAGAAACATGCAGTTGCAATACTACTGTATCGTGAGTTATTTTATTATGACATTCGATATGCTTAAAACATGATTTTTATACATGTTTTGCAATGAATGAAGGTGGGTATAAAACAGGATTTTTAAACGTTGCCAATCTTCATCAATCCTTTGATATCGGTGATGAAAATTTTTCTTCCCTTGATTGAAATCATGTGATCTTTTTTAAATTCGGAAAGAAGTCGAATAACAGTTTCTGTTGATGTGCCGACTATATTGGCAAGATCCTCGCGTGATAAAGAAAGAGGATGAAGTGATATTTCGTTATATGCAAAAGGTTTGTCACCGTGAAAAGTTTTAAATAACCACACAAGAGACTCGGCAACACGTTCGCGAACCGTTTTCTGAGCCATCGATGTAATGCGGTTGTCAGCGTCTTCCAGTTGCTGACTAAGTGAAGTCATAATCTGAACTGACATTTGTGGATACTTTAATAAAACCTGCATAAAATTGGATCGTGTTATGGAACACACTATGGCATCTTCAATAACAGTAGCAGTAGTATTGTAATTGCGATCCGCTAAAAGTGCACGCAGCCCAAACAATTCACCGGGTACAGCAAAACGAATGATTTGTTCTTTACCATAAGCACCGTATTTGAAAATCTTAATTACACCCTGGTTCAGACAATAGATACTGCCGGGACGCGTGCCATTACAAAAAATTGTTTTTCCTTTTTTATATACCGTTACATTTTTTTTATCATTCAAAATATCCAGATCATCCTTCTCGACTTTATTAAAAATCGATCGGATCAAAACATTGCAGCTTTCGCATTCCATCTGGCTCATTATCTCTGTACGGCGTTAAATGATGCTTATACGTAATGTAAATGTATGACTTTTCATCATAAAATTCCTAGCAAATAAAGTGATTTTCTTTTGTTCAGAGTAATTATTTTTTTTATGATTAAAATCATATTTTTACACGTCATTCGGATTCCACTGCAAATAAAGGGATTGCTCAATTTCATCATTCTCTTAAAAATTAATTTTTCTGTTATTCAACTCACATTTGAATGATAAATTTGTT
>JAZDMK010000153.1:0-19544 GCA_043800975.1 Bacteroidota bacterium
CCGCCTGGCTGATTGCTTAAGTCAATCTGCTGAGTGTTGTCAGAAAGGTTATTGGAGAAAACCAATCTTCCCATCAGATCAAATACAAGAATATTGAGTTCTTTTTCTTGAGCAGAATTCACGGAAACTGTAAATACAGAGGTGAATGGATTGGGATATACTTTGATTCCATAAGTATCCGTATTTTCAGATACACCAGTCGGAGATTCGATGCAATAATCAACGGAGCCGTTGAAAACTCTGGGTGTAAAAGATCCACCAAATGGGTAGGCATTCCCTTTTCCTTCTTTGACTGCAATATTTCCATCACTTACAAATACAGCTCCTTCGGTTGTTCCGTTTGTATAATCCACACCAAGAGCTCCTCCGTTACCGGTAATATAGAAAGCATGTGTTTGCGCTGTAGGAATATTAATGTCAACAGGAATGTTTATTAAAGTAGCAGCTCCACTGCCTCCAGATACTACAAATGTTGAGTCAATGAGTGTCCAGTCTCCGGGTATTGTTTCTGAACCAACATAGGATCCTGCCTTTTCATAGATTTTCATAGTTCCTGAAGTTCCGGATAATGCAGCATAAAAGTAGTTGATGGTAATATTATTCAATGCTGTAACATCAAACATACATCCGTCATTACCGTTTCCACCTGCCCATGTAGTTGAAATTGTATCACAGCTCATAGCTACAGCAGCACAATAATCAACATAGCCATTGAAATTGCGTGGTGAAAAGCCTCCGCCAAATGGATAGTTTGCTCCATAACCACTCAGTACCTTAATGTATGAATCCTGGTTAATGGTACCATTAACAGTGGTTCCGTTTGTATAATCTACTCCCAATGCGCCGTCAGATCCGGTAATGTAGAAAGCCATAGTATCGCCGGCATTGATTTTTACATTTACATGTATTGGTAAATCAGAAGGAGATCCAACTGCTGTGAAGATAATGGCAGCACTGTCAATATAAGTCCATGCGGCAGCGTTGGTTTCATTGCCTGCCCATGATCCGTTTTTATAAAAAATCTTTGCTGTTCCAGCCTGATCAAATGCGGGATAGAATTTCTTGATAATAATATCCTGAACGGCAACAACATTAAACATAATGCCATCTAATCCATTTCCGCCTGCTAATGTGGTAAGGATCGTATCGCAGGGTGCATATTTTGAAAATACGTTATGATCTGCAGCAAAATTTGCAACAGAATTAATTGTAGTCGTTTTTTTTGCAGAATTGTTCTGTTTGCTCAGTTCACGATCAGGAGTGCTTTTTTGCCCGAACATAATTGCAGGTATAAAAGCAACTAAAAATAAAGTAGTAATTGTTTTTTTCATTGGTTTAAAAGTTTTGGTTTATAAATTGGGTGCAAAAGTACTGTTTTTAACTATACAGAGCTAAAAAAGTAAGATGAAAATATACAAATTCGTTCAAAAATTAACACGCCACTAATATAAGGAAATTAGTAAAAAAAGCTCAATATTAGATTTTTATATAAAACTAAATCGATAAGTGAAAAATCACATCACCCGGCTCAAAAAACGCAGTGCATTTTTATGCGCCACATTTTCAACAATCTGCTCCAACGCTGCATCCGTCTTGCCACTGAGCAACCCTGTGCGATTCTTTTTAAAGTATTCGAGCAGCGCATCGGCCCAATCGGGAAGGGTTTGAGCACTATCGAAAGGCGGTGTCGATTTGATGGCTCCATCGAAATCGCTGCCTATGCAGCAGTATTGCCAGATTGTATCGTCGTTCAACCCCGATTTGTTTTTTATCGCTTCTGCAATTTTTATAATATTCAACGCAAAAGGCTCAATCCAGATACGGCGCTTGCCGGCAGCAAAACAGAAAGTGGATTTGCATTTCATTTTCTTAACCGATTTGTATCCTGCAATCACATGCTGGTCGAAATTCAGTCCGATCACGCCACCGCTCTGGTAAATCATTCCGATTTCTTCATCGGTAAGGTTGATGTCCCAGGGATTGAAAACATTGCTGGCTTCATACAATTTATCCGCATATTCATTCATGGTTTCATCAGCGGGTTTTCCAATGCCGGTGTATGATGCAGCTATTGTTGCTTTGGCATTGTACGATGAATGGCTGGCCAGCACCGGAATTCCGTTGGCCTGAGCATAAGCATAATACGCAAGTCGTGCATTCACGGTCATGTGACGTGTGTCGATATAAATCCGGGGGCCGTTTGAAGTATCAAGCAATGATTTAAAAACCACTTCACCCAATGCAGTAAAACTTCGATCGAAGTTCACATTCTGGGGAGCTTCCTGATTGAGAAAACTTTTATTATAAAATGAAACGGTGTGCCCACACAACTGGTTCCAGAAGTGATGGCTGAAACTGATAAAGAGCGGTGCCGGGCTGCCATCAGCAGGATTTTTAAGCTTGCTGATGTTATCCAGCATTTGGTTCATCCAGGCAACGGTTTGCGGGTTCGATAAATTTTCAGGATCAATAGATGCTGTGTTTTTTTGTCCTGCGCCCAGTCCATGAGCCCCTTCAATCGTGGGAATGGCTGCAATAACTTTTGCATCAGGATTGCCAACGTTAAAATTGTCGTCGATTGAAAATAGTTCCTTCAGGCGCTCGTAGCTGCGCGTAACTTCCACTTTCATTCCGTTTTTTGGATTCGGCTGAATATTTTTAAGAACGGCATATTCTTTCAACACATCCTCAAAGTAGCTGTGATCTTCTGAAACAAGTTCGTCATACCGTTTGTCGATCATAATCGAGATCAGTTTGAATACTGTATCAAGCAGGTTCGAGGGAATTCCTTTTATTTCAAGAAAACCATGTTCGATCGGATAGAGGCAGGCACCGATGATTTTTACATTTCCGCGGGTAAGCGCATCAAACGAGGCCTGTGATGCATGATGCAGTATAAAAGGTTCCCAGGGGTCAAGCTCAAGGTTGAAAGGTATAACTGTTGGATGGCAATGCAGATCAGCGAAGAAGGAATTCATAGGTTTTGATTTTAAGAATCAAAAATAAAATTATTATTTCACAATCAACGGTTCTAATGTATTTCCTCCCACCATTTAGAAAATGGTTGTGAAAAATCTTTCAGATTCACCGGCTCGCCAATCACAGGTGTAATAACGGTTTGCATTGTTGCTTTATTTAGCTCTGTGATTTTTTTCAAGGGCTCATCCCAAGTGTGAACCGACAAAGAAAATTTTCCGGAATGAACGGGTAGCACGCGTGTAGCCCGCAAATCCTGCGCCGCCTTCAGTACCTCATCGGGTGACATGTGAATGAATTTCCAGTTTTTATTGTATTGTCCGTTCTCTAAAATCGCTAGATCAAATCCGTTAAATGTTTTTCCTGCTTCAGCAAAGTGAGTATCATAGCCGCCATCACTTCCGAAGAAAAACTTCATGGATGGAGTAATGAAAGCAAAAGATGTCCACAAAGTTTGATTTCGTTTCATTCCACGTCCCGAGAAATGCCGCGCTGGAACTGTGTGTGCCTCGAAACCTTCATCAAGGATTATTCTTTCATACCAGTCTGCTTCCGAAATTATTTTTGTATCGAAGCCCCAGCGCTCGAGATGGGATGCAGTTCCCAGCCCGCAGATGATCTTTTTTATTTTCGGCTTTAATTTGCGGAGGGTCTTGTAATCAAGATGATCCCAGTGATCGTGCGTGATGAAGAGGTAATCAATCTCGGGAATATCATCGGTAGTGAACGGATCGGCACCTTTGAATGCTCTCATTGTAAACGGAACAGGCGATACATTACTGTTCAGCACAGGATCGACCAGAATTTTCTTTCCGTCAATCTGAATAAAACAGGAGGAATGCCCGAACCAGATCAGAATGTCTTTTCCTGGATCAAGATTCTTCAGATCAGTCTTCACAATGGGAACAGCCTGCTTAGGTTTTCTGTTTTTTGTAAAAAGAAATTCGCGAAATACTTGAAAGAAATTTGTTCCTTCGGCCATAACAGGCGTAGGGCTTATGTTTTGAAAAGCGCCTTTTCTATAATTTGACGATCTTTTGATTCTTTCCAACCGATCTCCACAGGGTCTTCTGCCAAACTGGGGATGCATGAAAAAAGCGATGAGCAGTATGCAATATATTATTATGATTGAAAGAGCGATGAACATTGAAATTAATTTTTGAAATCGAATATTATAGTGTCTTTCATTATATTAATTTTTGTCAGTGATTCTAATGGATAACCATTTGTGAAGTATCCGAACCTTTTTTTAACAACTTTGTTATTCGATTTGAACGATAGCAGATAATCTCCGTCAGTTTTAGCGATATCGGTCATGTCAGACCAGTATATTTTCATTTCAGATGGTTTAATACAGATAAACTTCTTATCAGATTTACAATTAGGCTCAATGGTCAAGGAGTCAATAACTATAGATGAGTTATTAGTAATCTCGAACTTTGCTTTGACACTATTACTACAGGAAAATAAGCAAAAGATTATTGCAAGTCCAAGGGCGTATTTGTCGATTCTCATTTGTTGTATGAATCTGTTTTTTGTGAGATTTGCTAATATTGCATTATTATCAAAATTAATAAAAAGTACAAAGTCTGGGTTTTTTCTTTAAAAGACTTTAAGCCTAATTCAGAAAAACCTGTGCTCCCACAAAGATGTCATGCCTCCATTCATGTGAAGGAGATTTGTAAATCTTTTGGTATCCCAGTTCATCTCTAAGGAAAAAAGATAATCTGTTTTTCATTTGATAATGTAACTGAGGTAGTAGTGAAAATGAAATACCATTTGAATAAAACCTTGTCCACAGTGGAAGAGAAAGATGAAACTTTTTATAATTTCCATGAAACGATGTGCTGATCAATGGCTCCGCACTGCTACCCGCTTCGCTTCTTTCATCTGCAATAAAGCGTAGGCGTGTGTCCAGCCCGACTCCGGCAGAAAAATAAAACTGTTTGCCACCTTTAATAAAAAAATACTCCGCCATGGGTGTGATATCATATGCGCTTTTACTGTAAAAAAGAAGTGTGCCATACGAACGCAGTCTAGCTGAAAACCGAATGTTATTCTTTCCTGAAACGAAAACGCTGTATTTAATATTTGTTATCGGGTATAAATAACGGTTCCTATAACTCCCGAAATCTACTGCAAGCATATGGGTGGGTTTGATCGTCTGATCCTGCGCCAATGCCGGCAGACAGACAATTAAAAGTAATAGGAGCATGCTTACCTTTCTCATGGCGCCACTTCGTTATAGGATGAACCGATTTTAATTTCATCAAAATAAATTGTGTTGGTATGTGTGGTTGGGTCTTTTCCTCTGTATTGTCCGAATTTGAAGTAATTTCCGCTTCTGTTAAATAAATTCCTGCTGTAAAATTTATTATCAGTACCATTGAAAGGTGTAAAGCAACATCCATTTAACCATGCTTCGATAAATGCAGAATTGTCATCGCACCAGTAAATATGAAAAACCAAGTCGCACCATAGACCTTTGTTTACCGTCTGGGCATTTCCAACTAAAAAAGTTTCATTGTTTGAATTTGGATTCTCGTTCATTTTTATTTCCAGTGTACCATTCACATAGACCAGTGCAACGGGAGGAGCAGAGCCATGCAGAACAGGAATTGAATTCCAGTCTTCACCCTGATTGAAATCGGGAACATCCTGCCACTGGCAGATAATGTTGAATTGCTCGTCAGAATAGGCCGTGTCGATCATAAAGCTGAAGCCATAATAAACTTCCGTTTTATATTTGGCGCAATTGTAAACTGCAAGTTCAGAGCGGTATCCATTGAATACCAAGTCATCCGGACGTAATGTATTTTTTAATGCAAAGTTCCCTTTGCGAACCGGATTCGTTACAACGATTGTGTTTACTGTAGAATCTTTCACCAGAAAGTGAAAGCCGCTCAGGTTTCCTGTTTCAAAATCGCCTGTAAAATGATCGAAAGATTGTCCGGGTTCAGGCGTGGGGACCTTACCACAACTGAATAAAGTAAAGAAAATGAAGATGAAAAATATTTTTTGTTTCATTGATTATGCCTCTTGTAGCAAAATTCTATTTTGTGCTACAAAGGAAAAAAATTACTTTATCGTCCAGTCATACTCACCCGACCAATCGTAAAATTTATCGATTTCGCTTTTGTGTGCCTTCAGCCATTTGGCTACAGTTTCGTCGCTTGAAGTAGCAAAGGTAATGTAGGCAAAGGTTTCAATAAAGCCTTTTTCTTTCATTTCCACAAAATAGGGAACATAATAATCCCAGTAAAAACCAAAATTATCTTTCTTCGTTTCTTTTAAAGAGGAGCAAACCGTTTCAAACTTGCGAATGAATTTTTCTACTTCCGTATCTTTTTTATTTTTCTTGTCAAAGTCCAAACCCGCGTCCATCGATAAAAGCAGATCGGTGGATGAAAAGCTGTTTTCTTTTCTACTACCGTCTTCAAGCGTGTCACTCAGCATATCAGACGTTACATTGATTGTAATCGATTTTTTTCCTGTTTTTTCAATACCCACGTTCATTAATGTCTGAAGACTTTCCAGATTCACTTTGGCTCTGTCGCTTTGGGGTTCCAGCACAAAAAAGCGGCAATAGGCGAGGAGAGAAGGAATTCTTTTTTTGTTTGCATTTAAAATTCGTGCAAGAGCATTGTGAGTGCCGGGATGCCGTGGATTCAATTTTGCCGACTTCTGAAAACACAATAAGGCTTCATCATAGCTCTTGACGCTGGATAACGTGATCCCTTTGTTGAAATGCAACTGATAGTAATCGGGAAACTGCTTGATGCCTTCTTCATATATTTCAATCGACTTATCGGTTTTTTTCAATGCATCCAGCGCATTTCCATAGGTAACATAAACCGATTTTAAGTCTTTATCGCCGGAATGTTTATCCAGCGCAAGCTGGCAACAAGCAGCGGATTCTTCATATTTGTCCAGTGCAAGTAGTGTCATTCCTTTTTCGGCGAGTGCCATTAAATTGTCTTTGTCAAGCGTCAGGGCTTTATCGTATTTTTTAAGTGCGCCTTCATAGTCGCCTTTGTCGTGATATGCAACGCCTTCATTCACGAGCTTTTCAGCCTTTTCTTTATCCTGAGCATTTGAAGTGAAGGGAGTAAAGAGTAAAGAAAAAGAGAAAAGGATAACAAGTGTGTAAAGTTTTTTCATGCAAGTGAAGTTTTATTTATTCTATTGAAAAAGTAGTTTTCTTCATTGGTTTATTTCTCCCAAACTATTTTAATAAAAGTGGCGTTTGAAAAATCCTGTCCCTTGATAATAGTATTGCCGGTAATTCCTCCCAGAAAGCCCAGTGTATTGCAATCCGAATCGATTACTTCCGAAGTTATGTCAGCACCACTGTTCCCCGGATCAAAAACATAGACCGTATTTTCCTGAAACTTGTATTTTTTAACGTTAGCACCATTGTCTGTGATGCTCATTTTAGAGAAATCCTCAATTTTATGTTCAACACACTTAGGTGTTCCGCTTGCAATACCTGATTTTTTGCATCCCAAAAGGATGAAGGGGAGAAGAAAAGCCAGAAAGAAATACTTTTTCATACAAAGTTTTTTCTATAACGTATACCCGCGTTTTTTATTTTCAACTGAAAACTTTTTTTAATTATCCTGCAAGCTATAAAAATAACATTTTTTTTTAAATTGATATTACTAACAGCGGAAAAACGAACAATCTTAACGAAAAAATTTCAGGCAGCCGTTTGATTTTAAAAAACAACAAAGTCAAAGCCGATATTTTCCTGCCTTGTAGTAGGGCGTTGCGCACCTTTCGTTAATATTTCCACTTCCCGCAAAATATATTCCCTGAGTTCCGAAACTGAAACTTTATTGTCTTTGTTTGCGTCTGCTTTTTTATCTCTAAGCCCGCTTATCACGGCGTATGTAAAAACACCGTTATTCCACTCTGCTGATTCAAGCGCAAAACCCACACCCGCTGCCGCAGATATTACCTGTGTGCCGGATCCTTTGTTTAAATTTGCAAACAACTCCTGCATAAGTTCAAAGCTGTTTGAAAGACTCATCTGATCTTTTTTTGACAGTTTCACGCCCCGGTAGTTGTATGTCTTTAGATCACCCCGTTTACCGTCTGCCAGAGTCACTTTGTTGTCGTTTGTAGCGATAATTTCATCTTTGTCCACTTCGCCGCTGTGGCAGGCGTCCATCATAAGTAATTTTTTTTCTGGCCGGAATGCTGTCTAATAAACCTTCAATGACATCATATGAAATTCCGTTTCTGTCGGGATCCTCGAAATCGCAGTCCCAGGGCGCAAAGTAAAAATCGTAATTTTTTCCCAGCAGTCCGTGTCCTGAAATAAACATCACGACTTCGTCATCCACACTGCTTTGCAAAAGTCTGGTTTTAATCTGCGAAAAGGCGGATGCAGTAACCGCTTCGTTGAATAGGGTGTCAATATAAACCGCGTTGTAATTCTCCCGGTTGGATGCAAGCAGGTTTGCAATGTCGCGCCCGTCCTTGGCTGCGTAATTAAGTTTGTAGCGTGCATCCTGGTAATCGGAAACACTTACTGCAACCACATACAGGTTATGCTTGACGGGAGCGGCCGTACGGGTAACCTGAAAAGTTTCTTTCAATGACTCGACGCCTTTGTTGTTCATGCACGAAAGCATAATCGTATTCTGTCCTTCCGACAGCGTAAGCATGAGATCGCTCATGATGAAGTTCTCATTTTTATTTTGCACGCTGAGTCCGTTCATGCCAAATGCAGGAACGTTATTGATCCAGACGTTAATCCGGTTAATCTTGTAAAGACTGTCGGTTGCGGTAATTTGAATGTTGAGTGATTGATTCGTTGTTTCCAGCGGAATTTCTTTTCGGTTTTCAATTCTCAAATCGGGTAAGTGCAGATCGGAAGACAGCATTTCTGCCGTGAAATTCATTTTTTTTAACCGCTTCTGATAGGCATTCAGATACGCAGAAATAAGTTCAGGAGAAGCATGCCCCAGACGCCCGAGTACAATATCCGGGCGGTTGTATTTCAGGTCAAACTGCTCAAAGGGATAAAATTTCATTTCATACGAGAACCCAAGCTCTTTAATAGCATTCTTTGTTGCATAGTAGTAGTTATCCGGTGTACGCATAACAAAATCATTTTTGTTAATGAGAACAAGCGAAACAATCTCGTTTCCCGTTTCTGCATCCCAGATTCTGATGGATCCGTCCCAGCTTGCAGTTGCAATCCGTTTCCCGTTGTCGAGTGAAATGAGGGAAGAGATTTTATCGTTGTGCCCTTTCATTTCTGCCAACAGGGCAGACGTGCTAACATCTCTTTTCTGGATTGTGTTGGATATGCTTTGTGCGTATACGGAATGACCATCCTGACTGCACATTAATGGAGCTAAACTGGAGGTGGCTATCAGATGTGCTTTGCTGCTTGAAGGATTCAGTGCTATCAGAGAATCGCCCTCATTAATCAGCAGTAAGGTGTCGTTAACCTGAGAAAAACAAAGCGCTTTAACAGCAGTTGTGCTTTCAAATGCATATTTTAGTTTGTGCTTCTCAATGTCCCAAATCTTGACAGCGTTAATGTTATGGAACTTAATACTTTTGTCAAATTTTGTTTCCTTCTTGTTTTTCTTTCTTTGAATTTTTGAACCCTTGAGGAAGTCTGTTCCGCAGGTAGCAAGCATCGATCCGTTTCTGTTGAAAGCCATGTCGGATACAGCCGAATGGTGTCCCTGAAACGAACCTTCTTTATTCAGTGTTTGATTATTGATAAGAAAAACCCTGCTGACGCGCGGAAAAATCCAACGGTAGAAAATGCCATTGTCAAAGCCTCCGCCAGTAAAGGCTGTAAGTTTATTTGCGGGATCGTTAATGGCATGGTCAATGCGCTCGTAATTGCTGAGCATAAAATATTTTACATAAAAGAACCCGGTAAAAGTATTAAGGAACAACGAGAGGGCGGGAAGATGAAGCACGGCATTGAAATAGGACACTCGATGATTGCCATGTGTTTTTTTTAAAAGCTTTCCGTTTGATAATAAATAGAAGTTAAGAATATTATTGGCCGAAGCAACAAACACGGTGTCACCGCGAAGGGCCCCAATGTCCGGTATATTAGCTTTCTCCTCCGAAACCGGATGCAGCCGAACAGGTCCTTTCAATTCTGCCATCCGAACCGAGTTGTCGCCGCTGGCCACCAGTAAAGCCGACCCGTCAGGCTTTACGCTCATAGCCGTGATGGGATAAACAAGGCTGCCCAGCTGACGAATAATTTTACCGTCTTTGATGTCCCACACCAATATTGATTTATCTGCCCCTGCAGAGACCAGTATGTTTTTATTCAGCGGATGAAAAACAACAGAAGTAACTTTCTCTTTGTGACCTGAAAGCGTTTTTCGGAAAGCGCATTGATCTTTACTCCATAAATAAATATTGTTGTCTTCGCAACCGCAGGCAATTTGTTCTCCCTGAGCTAGGGAAGTAAAAGGATATTTTTTAAAGTTAGATGCACGCTGGAAAAGTTTTTTATTCTTCGCTGGTGAATACATTCCCATGCTCCCTTTGAGTGTTGTGAAGAAAATATTCTCCGTGGATCCGTCCTGCAATGAAAGGCTGTTGATGTAAGGTGCTCTGCAGCGAAAAGCTTTTTGTCCGCTGCTGAGGGAGTAAACCGTTATTCCCGCCGATCCGCCCACAGCCAGGCTGTCATTGTTGATGAACACCACACTGCTGATAACCGGATAATTTTTCATTTTGTATTCCGCATTTTTTGAGATGGGAATCAGGGACGTTACTTTCTCCCGGTATTCGATGCTTTGAATGATGCTGAAGTTTTCGGGATTGACTACTAGAATTTTCCTGAAATTACCACAAACCGCAAGTTTATTGCCGTCCGGAGAAAATGACAGCGCGGTGACGGAGTCGTTACCGGGAAGACTCAGCGTGCCTTTCAGACTACCGTCTTTCATATTCCAGAAGTGTACTTTTCCGTCTGCCGCACCCGATATCAGCCTATCATCATGAAATAGAAGTGTGTTTACTCTCTTGGAGTGCCCTTTAAAACGCCAGACTTCCTTTCCTCTGTCAAAATCCCACAAAATGATAATATTGTCGTTGCCGGCAGAAGCCAGATACTTTCCGTCCGGGCTGAAGGCCAGTGTTTGTATGGCATCAGAATGGCCGGTTTGTAGCGAAATAAATGCATCCTGTGCTGTCAGTAAATTCCAGAAGAAAATACAAGCAGAAAACAAAATGTATTTATAAATATTTTTCATGGAACGTAAAAAAAGTAGGGAATCAGGTATTGTTGGTTCTCATCGGGATTGCTCAAATTCATGTAAATATATCCGCTCTTGTTGCTGTTATGAGTGAATACCGGAACCGATGCAGTTGCGCGCCAGTGAACCTCATAGCAGGAATAACCACCGTAGAGCAAAGCCGGTAGTTGTTTTGACAAAGTAAGAACAGACTCGGACTCTGAGCCATCTGTATAATGCAGAAATCCTCCGGTTAAAGAGCTGATTTTACTTTTCAGAAAACCACCTCCCTCGTCTACAAAGTTACAATGTATACCATAGGAGTTTGCCCGACTGATAAGATTATCGTGATTTTCCTCGCTCCAGTAAAAATCATTTTCTGATGTGAAAACAAGCAGGTTCCTGTTTCCAGCCGGTGCGTTGGCATTGATATATCCGAGCGCAGTGTCAATAGCATTGAGTAAATGAATTGAATCAAACGAAACACCCGAGAGGGAATTGTGCGCTTCAAAGATCGTTGCTAGTTCCTGGTCATACAGATCTCCTAGATTTGTATATCCATTTCCGACCACCGTAATGCCTGTGTTTAAAGGATTGAATGAAGCGATGGCATAGGTGCAGTTAGAAGGAAGGTTCTTGAAAAGTCTGCGCAGCGCAAATTCTGCGTTGCGTTTATTCAGTGTTTCATCGATCAGTACCAGAACCGAAAAGGCGCCTCGATCCGGGACCGTAGTTTCAATTACACTGGTTATGGTGTATGTCATTGTAATCTGGGGATAGGAATATCCGTCAATTATAAATTTATCACCATATCCGGTCTGCTCAAATGAGCCTGTTTCATCATTAATTACAAAAAGTTTTGTGGAAAAACCGAGTTGTGTAGTGGAAAAGCTCTCGTAGGTGGTTCCTGCGTTTCCAACTGCCATAAAGGGATTGTAAGAATAATATTCTTCTTTAACGCAACCTGCCAGTAGCATTATCAAACTAAAACATAGAATGCAGCTGCGTTTCATTTGGACAGTGTTTTATTGGTGTGTTTTTGTCGCAGATCCTTGTTTGGTATTTTGAATCCCAGTGCAAACCCGAGAACCCATGACTCTTTCATGTTCGCATTGTGAGTAAAATTTTCTTTCTGCAGCTCAGTAAGATTTCTTTCCAGATAAAGTTCGAAGCTGTTGCCAAAACGATCGATCGCAAGCCCGGTTCGGGAATAAAGAACAACATTATTCAAAGCGCCCAGCATATCGGTATTAGTACCTTCCAGGTTTTTGCTGAGGGCACTGCTGTAATTTCGGATTTTCAGCTTGCCAAATTCAGGCATTAACCCGCCCAGCAGTCTGAAAACAGTGGGCCGGTTTGGGTTCAAAACAATTGAAGCTGTCACAGGAACATCAAAGCTAGTGTAATAAAAAAAAGATTTTATCCAGGAATAATCATCCCATTCACGGCTGTAGCAAAAAGCCTTGGTGTTAATATTCGCACCGCATTGAACCTGAAAAAATCTCTTTTCATAACGAATAAAAAAACCAGAATTCAGCCAGTTGTAGAGTGTGGGTTTAAAATGAAACGACTCGTTTCCTACTTTTTTGGAAGTGTAATCACTGAAAATAACGTAATCTTTATCAAGCACCAGCCTTGTAAAGCTCATGGGGGAATAGGTCAGCCCTATGTGCAGATTCTGCGCGCGAAGCGATAATGCCAATCCCAGTATAATAACTGATATGATGAAAATGCAGCGCCTCATTCGAAAGTGATTTTTTTGTATCGTTTTGGTGAAGGCCCTGTCAGTATAGGCAGATTGATCCCTGCTTTAATCGTGGTCCGCTTCAAAAACGGGACACTGTATGACCAGGTTGTATTAGCTGTTTCATCAATTTTTATGAACTTGTTTAGTTCAATAAAAAAAGGGATCTGGAAAATTCGGAATTGTGCCCCCAGCCCTGTAATCAGTGAAAACTGCAGAATATTTGCCCCGTAAATAATCGAAAGTGGGTATGTCAGGTTTATCGGCTGCGAATTGAAATCAGCAGTATGAAAAAAATTGTTCAGGCCCACTTTTGCATAAGAACTGAAGTTCTGGGAGCGGCTGGAATAGATTTTCGCTTTAAAGTTAAACTCAAGATCAAAGGCGCCGCCTGTAAGTTTTGTAGGGATGTATATATAGCCACTGTCGGACGTAAAAAATGAAAACACCCGAACAACACCGTCATAGGATTGCTTTGAATAAATGCCGATGTGGGTCGAAACCCCAACTTTGTCAACCATCTCACCTTCGATTGTAACGCCATTAAAATCCAAGGGTTTCCCGTTAACCTCGGCAAAATTTGTCCGGCTGGCCGCTAAGCGAAAGCCATAATTCTGGGCTGACAGCGGGAAACTGGCCAGAGCGAGAAGAATGCTGGTGAGAAAGTGTTTTGGTTTCAACAAATCGAACTCGTTTTTCAAAACGAAAGTTCGCTGATTTTAATGAAAAAACAAAATTGTCGATTCTTTTTTTTATGCTTTGTCCCGAAAACACTGAAAAAAATATTTTTTTTATTTTCCCTGTAACAAAACAAAAACCATCACCGTCCTATGCATAAATAACCCCTAAATGAAATACAAAATGAAAACGTTAAAAGTATTATTCGCAATTGTTTCTTTCTTCTGTCTCACAAGCCTGACAGCCGCAACAGTTCCAAGTCCTTCTACTGAAATTATGCACAAAGTGATTACATCCAACTTAACCTATCCCGAACAAGCCCGTGAGCAGTTTCTGGAAGGCGGAGCCGGCATTTTGTTCACAGTTAGTGCAGAAGGTAAAATTATTATTAAAGGGATCAGCGCTTCCGATGAAATTTTCGAATGCAGCGTTCGCGCACAGCTCGAAAACCTGATCGTTCCGATTAGCGATGTGAATCCCAATGAAGAATATTTGATCCGCATTTCATTCCGCCTGGAATAAATACGTTTCATCTTTTGATGGTTGATTGCCCTTTTGCGAATAGCTTAAGGGCTTTTTTTATTATTTAGGAAACGAAACACAAAGTGTTTAAATACTAATCCAGGTCTTTGTCAGCACCATGTTAAATAAATAGGTTGCCCAAAGAATATTGAAGATGATTCCAATAAACAATAGGGTTTTGAAAAGTAAGTTGTCTTTGAAATAAACAAGAAATCCAAACATAAAGGCAAGCAGACAGTAGCCCAGATCAAAGAAATTCCAACCTGCTGCAAAGGCAGAAGTTGACATAAAAAACATGCTTACAATTAACATTGCGCCGAAAAACCAACGAACATAATTGCGCGGAACAGTTGTAAGCTTGTCCAAACCTACGTAGGCAAGGATCAGAAAGAACGGAGAGGTGACAATGTACCTTGTTGTTCCGTAAAGATTACCGCCTTTGTAAAAAAGAATGAAAAGAAACATGATGGTCGTATAGCTTAACGCCACATTAAACCAATAGTTCTTAAAATTAGTCTGCTCTTCTGCCTGCTGAGTTTCCTTTCCTGAAAAAATCTTTATCCCTTTAATAAATTTATTGAACAATAAAATCGTTACAACCGGAATGATAAAAAAGAACACCCCGATACTTTGGCCGAACGAACTCAATGTCCAGTCGGATGCAAATGAAGGCCAGGCAAGCTTATATCCCCAGTATTTTTGAATTTCGATAAACTTGAGTAAAGAACCACTGCCATAAATATACTGTATAAGCGATGCCAGAAAAGTTCCCGCGACAACAGGTGCGATTTTCAATAAGAAACTTTTAATAAAATCTAACAGTTTTTTGTTTTCAAAGAAAACAAGCAGTTCTGCAACAAAAAATGTAGACAATAGAAAAACAGATGCAGAGCGTGTCATCGATGCAAGTAGAAAACCTGTGAAATAAATGATGTATCTCTTTTTGTAATTACCCCAGATTGCAACTGCAACAAGGATCATAAAAAGCGCCTCGGAATAGGGTACATAAAACACGGCACATCCCGGTATCGTAAACAACAGTATATACACAGATAATTTGTACCACTTATTCCAGTTCCCGTTACAGAAAAGAAAGGAGAGAAGCAAAGAAGCAATTATTAAAAAAATCAGGTTTAATGCAGTCATGCCCCATGCCGGGAGGTGGGTCAGTTTCCATAACAGCGGATACAACGGAAAACTGGCATATACAAAATCACCATTTTCTTTTGCTGCAACCTCATACATATCTTCTTTCAATACCCTGTAAATATCTGCATCAAACGAAGACAGCGTTCTGTTCGATATTTTTGCATAGGGAACGTCCTTCGCTTCATTTGCTCCGTTGATCTTTTCGAAGTTTGTCATGAAGGGCTTGAAAACACTATTGTATACTACAGGCTGCTGAATCAGATGATGAAGTCCGAAAAAGAACAAAATGATAACGACCGAGAATGTCAGCTTTGTTCGTAAATATGATTTGTCAAGCATTGCCAGTATTCAGTTTTTATTACACAATTGTCAATACGCACCCGTTAAAAGATCATCCTGGATAGTACTTCAGGCTTCTTCCCGGATAAACCGCCGAAGGCCCCAGCATTTCTTCAATGCGCAGCAGCTGATTGTATTTGCAGATCCGGTCGGTACGCGATGCAGATCCCGTCTTGATCATTCCCGTATTCAAAGCAACCGAAAGATCCGCAATCGAAGTGTCTTCCGTTTCGCCGGAGCGGTGGCTGATGATCGATGTGTAACCATTGTGCATAGCCATTTCCACAGCCTGAATGGTTTCGGTCAGTGTGCCGATCTGATTTACCTTTACCAGAATCGAATTCGCAATGCCTTTATCGATGCCTTTTTTCAAACGTTCTACATTCGTTACAAACAAATCATCACCGACGAGCTGTACTTTTTCACCCAGCGCTTTGGTTAGTATTTTCCAGCCATCCCAGTCGTCCTCGGCCATGCCGTCTTCGATCGAAATGATCGGATAATTCTTGCACCAGCCCTTCAGCATGTCCGCCATCTGTGAGGATGTCAGCTTATCACCGGTGGATTTATGCAAATGATATTTCTTTTCTTTCTCAACGTAAAACTCCGAAGAGGCCACATCCAGTGCGATGCAAACATCTTTGCCGGGTTTGTATTTGGCGTTTTCAATCGCTTTCATAATCACCTTCAGTGCGTCTTCATTCGAAGGAAGGTTAGGAGCAAAGCCGCCTTCATCACCCACGTTCGTCGACATGCCCATTTTCTTCAGGACGTCTTTCAGCGAATGAAACACTTCGGTTCCCATACGCAGCGCTTCCGCAAAGGTAGGCGCGCCCACGGGCATAATCATAAATTCCTGGAAGTCGATACCGTTGTCCGCATGCGATCCGCCGTTGATGATGTTCATCATAGGGACAGGAAGCACGCGTGCATTCACGCCGCCGATGTATTTGAACAAAGGAAGGCTCACCGTTTGTGCAGCTGCATTGGCAACTGCCAGCGATACGCCGAGAATTGCATTGGCACCCAGCGATGCTTTGTTGGGCGTGCCATCAAGCTCAATCATGCGCATATCAATCTCGGTCTGATTGGCAATATAATAGCCCTTCAGCTCTTCATTCAGCACCTTGTTCACGTTTTGCACGGCTTTCAGCACGCTCTTTCCCATATAATATTTCTTATCGCCATCGCGCAGTTCCACGGCTTCGTGGGTTCCGGTGGATGCACCTGAGGGAACGGCTGCACGGCCGAATACGCCGGCTTCGGTAATAACGTCAACTTCAACAGTGGGATTCCCGCGTGAATCCAGTATCTGGCGGGCCGAGATGTTTGCAATTATGCTCATGGTATTTCTTTTTTTAAGACAGACAAACCTACGTGAAATTTAGAAAATATGCAAACAGGAAGAGGGAAATGTTTTTTTGGCGCCCGCTGCATAGCAGCGCCGGGCTGTCCGCTATAGTCCGGTAGGGCTGCCGCTTCCATCCCTGGCGCATTAATGTTTTGCATCAGTCATTCCCGCGACTGCGGGAATCGACATATGTTTACCGCTCAACAAACAGCGAAACATTTAAAATACCGCTCGGCGTAGTCTCCTGACTACGCCGGCAATACATAAGTTTTGTACAAAATCATTTCCGCGCTCCGCGCGCTGTCATTACTCCTCTGCTTTTCTCCCTTTCCCTATCATAGGGAAAGGGTCGGGGATAGGGTAGAAACGAAAAGCAGGAATCTCGCATCAAACTCTGGTGCCTTCTCATCAAAAATATCTTCTACAAGTCCCAAACCATCTGATAGTCGCTCATCAGTTCGCCACCTCGCAAGTTCACCAGTTGCTCCGGTTCCCATACCATCTGCACCAGTTCCCGAATCAGTTGCATCAGTTCCGCTACATTCTGTCACGGTTCCCATACAATCTGTGCCAGTCCCGCAACCCGCTGTCAAAGGCTCCTGGCTTGCTGTGGCCGATCCCTGAGCATCTGCAGCAGGTCCGCAGTTTTCTTTGGCAGTCACGCGACCCGCTGTCATAAGCCCATAGTTTTCTGTGGCAGTTCTACAATCATCTGTCATAGTTCCCGGGCTTGCTGTGACAGTTCCACAGTTTTCTGTGGCAGTTCCACGATTTTCTGTGCCAGTTCGCGAGCTTGCTGTCGCATTTTCAGTGTTTTACCGCTCTATCACCAGCCTCCCGCTTACCACTGCCTTGCTGTCGCTCACTTTCATCACATACGTTCCGGCGGACCGCGCGCTCAGGTCAAGCTGTTGCTGTTCTTTGGGGTTAATCTTTTGGGCAGTATATAAATTTTGCCCCAGTATATTCTCAATGCTTATTGTGCAGCTTTCGTTCGAGAAGCCTGTCAGGTTAAGCGTAAACACGCCTGTTCCGGGGTTGGGATATAGCTGTATCGAAGCCGTTGCATTGTCTATTCCCAGGCAGCTTTCCACCACAATAGGGAAAAGGGGCGAAGAGCCTCCGTTACCGCATGCGTTTTCTCCCATCAAACTCAGGTTTCCGCTGGTGGCATTCGAAGCAAAAACAAGCTGCACCGAAGGTGCGTTGCCATTTATCGTAACACCCGTTCCGGTGTAAGTCCACATGTAGTTTACGGCATTGTTTATATTTCCGCAGTTGTATACATACGATTGCCCCTGGCATACAGTGTCTGCGCCACCAATGCTGGAAGCGTTATCGGGCAATGGGTTCACAGTAATCGGAAAAGATGCGGAAACGGTTCCATCTCCGCAGGCGTTCACGCCGTGTACGGTAAGTACACCCGAGCCGGCGGTATGTCCGAAGGCAAGTGTAACGTTTTCGGTTGTACCTGTAACCGTGGTATTAAAACCTGTGTATTGCCAATGATAGGAAGTAGCGTTGGCAACTGTAGGTATGTTGTATGTGATCGTATCTTCTGCACAAACGGTAGACGTACCGCTGATGGTTCCGGCAGGATCGGGCAGGGTGCAACATGATGTGTTGTAGCACCAATCATCGAGGTAGCAAAGCGAATAGCCGGCTGCGCCGCACAGGCCTGCTCCGGTATTGCTTACAACCATTGTTGAATCAAATTCCCAGACGCCATCTCTTTCTTTGTCAATCATAATTGTGACATTGGCTCCCGACATGCTCAACTTAAAGTTAAGATCGCTGCCGTAGTTTTGTCCGCTCATGTTTCCAACCGATACATCATTGCAGTATAAAAACCAGGAGTCCCAATAACCGCTGCCTCCATTATCCTGCACTTTAAGCATAATATTGTTTATAGGAGTTGTATAACGTCCTGTCAGCCCCATAAACTGCAATTGTGTGGTGCTGTATGTGGCACGTCCGGTAATACATCCGTCCGTCACAGTTCCGGTGGCATCATTGGTGATCCAGTTCCATGATGCAGCTACGGGTGCAGCCAATGTATTGCTGCTCACCGACCAGTCGCCGGCCTGTTCTGTCCAGCCCGTAACGGTGGTAGTGTTGGGGTAATTAAAGTAATCGCAGGTTTGTGCGAATGAATTAACGGTTATAAGTAAAACCGAAATAAGAGAGAGGAGAATTTTTTTCATGTTTTTTTTTTGCAAAGATACACATTGGACAGAAACAAATATATCAGATTATGATTCGAATGATTCTTCTTGACTTCGCCCTAACGTATTTCTTTGAGGTGAGGGGTTGGCTCTGCGTCTGCCCTCTGTGATCTTCATGTGATGAGTGGTTCAATATGCCGTACCTACGGCACTTTTTTATTTCTTTTCTTTTCGTTTCTACAAACATCCCGTGCCGCTGGCACTGTTTTTCCGCACAACGAGGTGACTGCCACTGCAGCTTTTTTCTGTGAAATTCCGTGCTTCTGTGGTATAAGAATTTGGTGAAATTTGGTGCCTTGGTGTTTTTATTCGCCTCATTGTTTGTTTTC
>JAZDMK010000159.1:0-2727 GCA_043800975.1 Bacteroidota bacterium
TAATACTGTATTCCTTACGCCAGATGTTCCTCTGGCTCAAATCACTACTGCCGTCAATAATCTTGAAATTACATACAATCAGTCCCAGGATGGCGGAAAACAACAAACCGCAGCTATGTATGCAGCCGAAAAAATATTGGACGACTTACTTCGCAGACAAGCGCTGTATGTTGAACGTATCACTTTTGGTAATGAAGCACAAGCATTAAGCAGTGGGTTCCATACTTCCAAACAACATTCGCCGATGTTACTTCCTGAATTTACAGTTAAAAACGGCAATAAAGAAGGCGAAATAATTGCAAAACATAAAGCAGTGAAGGGAGCAAAAGCATGGGCATGGCAGTATTGCTTAGACCCCATTACCGTAACGGGATGGACATTCGCAAGTATGAGCACACAAGCATTCTTTACAATTAAAGGTTTGAATCCCGGCGTTAAATACTGGTTCAGAGTTGCGTATGTAACATCCAAAGGTATGAGCGAGTGGTGCGACCCATATATGAAAATCGTGCAATAATTATGAATTTTGCTGTTATATTTGTATACCAAACATACATAAAATTTTCAATTACATATATTTTCGCCAAGCTCAAATACCAATATTTCGGCAAGCTCAATACGAGAACAGGATAAAAATCAAAAACGTTTCTGTCTTGAAGAACAAACGAAATTATTAACTCCGCCATTTATGGCAGAGACCACAGTAACTCAATACTTCGGCAATCTCACTTAATTAACACTACTTTTTTAGTAACTGATATTTTATCTGTTTGTATATTCAAATAATAAATTCCGTTTGCAAAAGATGACATATCAAGTTGTAAAGTGTTAGTCGCAAGATTCCCTTTTTCTACTGTACTGATAATTTCACCAACGATATTGCAAATATTAACTTTTATTTTATTTGTTATTTTATCAGCAAACATAAGAGTTACGTTGTTTGTTACAGGATTTGGGAATACAGAAATTTGATTCATATCATTTGAATTTTCGGTAACACCAACACCACTTGGACATAATATAGGATAAACTGCCAATGACAATGTTTTGACCCAACTCGTTGCACAGTCATCAAATCTGTACCATGAATTATCGCCCTGTTGCTCCCATGCTGTTGATGGATCTGATTGTCCATTAAGATTACTTTTCAAAGCAATAGTATCATCAGAAGAATTAGGTGGTAAATTTACTCCTACAAAAATGCCACCATTTGAAGGTAAAGTAATGTCAGGATTAAAATCAACAAAGTATGTATCTGATGATTGAAAAGCACTTGCAATAGTTGCCAATGGTACTTGTTTATTTCCGAGTTCTGTACCGGGCATACCATTCGTTTCTTGCCAAACAGAAAATTTTATATCAGGTCCTGTGCCTGTCGCTTTTGCAAGTTTAAATATTGCACCGGAAATTTTATCCATACCCATTAATTGTGCTTTATTAAAATAATCTGCTTTGGCTTTATCTCCAAAACTGTTGTTTCCTGATATAAATCCTCCGGTAGCAGAAACTCTATAATAAGTTAAATTATCTGTTGCACCAATGTTTGAAATGGTATCGCATCGTGTAAGATAGTTAATGACATTTATATAATTAGTTTTTGTTGCTGTATTATTTCCCGCAGTATTTGTCGCTGTTAGCGAAACATTATATTGTCCAACAGTATTGTAAGTAACGATTGGATTTTGTACGGTTGAAGTGCTTGGATTTCCACCGGGAAAACTCCAGGACCAACTTGTTTGACTATATGTTGACAAATTATTAAATTGAACAGGAAATCCTACAACGGCTGTTGTTGAGCTTGCAGAAAAATTTGCTATCGGGGCAACAATGGACTGACAAGCATCGGAAGTTGTTAATGTTGAAAGAGTAGAATTAAGAACAGCCCACACTCTTGCTTTCTGATTATTAGTAAACATATACATACTATTATCATACACATAATCCATATAATTCATAAACATAATACCAGGTGTATTAGGCGAACAAGCGTCTGTCTTTGGGAAAGCAGGGTGACCTTTACTTGCTTTTGCTTGGTTAGGTGTATCGTTACAACCGTCAGAACCAGAACAAGCATCCTCATCTCCCCAAATATGAATTAAATTAAAACAATGTCCTATTTCATGTGTTAAAGATCTTCCTTGATTGACATTAACATTATCACCAAAACAATCAGACTTTATAACTACACCATAATTATTATTAAATTGTGCAGGAAATTGAGCATATCCTGCTAAGCTACCTACTAACGGGCATACCCAAATATTAAAATATTTATTTATGTCCCATGCATCTAATCCACCTCTATTGGAATATTTTACCGCATCATCCCCAGAAAAAGAAACAACAGTCGTTTGTTTTCTTTCTATTCCTGTTGTTGGATTACCACTGGGATCTTTTTGTGCTAAACAAAATTGTATTTCACAATCAGCCGCGACACCTTGCCATACCGAAGGAACATTAACGATATCGGGATTTAATTTTCTAAAATCCCTATTTATTAAGTCAATTTGCTCTTTAATTTTGATATCTGAAATGTTTTGAGCAGCTGTATTGTAAACGACATGCACTACAACGGGTATTGTAACAACAGCTCTTGAAGGATTAAGATTATCTTTATGTTCCATAACCCATTTTTGCAGACCTTGTTCATATTCCACTAATCGTTGAGCGAGCGAAGGGTCTTCTTTCATCTGTTGTTCAAGATACTGCATTGTTCCACAATTTTTT
>JAZDMK010000170.1:0-17074 GCA_043800975.1 Bacteroidota bacterium
TAAAAATGCTGATAAAAAGATATAGTAACAACCCAATCCTTACGAAGGATGATGTGCCTTATCCCATTGCTACTGTTCATAATGCAGGCGTTGTAAAATTCGGAAGCAAATACATAATGATTTTTCGTTCTCACAAACTGAATGGAAGAAGTATATTGGGAAAAGCCGAAAGTGAAGATGGATTCAATTTTAAAGTTGATTCTGAACCCTTCATGATTCCCGCCACAGAAGGCATTTTCAAGGAATACGAAGAATACGGAGTGGAAGATCCGCGGATTGTTTTTCTGGATGGAGAATATCTTATTACCTACAGTGCCTACTCCCGACATGGCGTTCGCATTGGACTTGCAAAAACAAAAGATTTTAAAACCATCGAACGTTTTTCATTAATCACAGAAGCTGATTATAGAAACGTTGTCATATTTCCAGAAAAATTCAATGGATTGTATGCGCGGCTCGACCGCCCCCATTCAGAGATATCGCCCTGGTCGATTTGGATATCCTATTCTCCCGATTTAAAATACTGGGGCGAATCGAAACTCATTATGAAGCCAATGCAGTATCACTGGGACGAAATGAAAATAGGACCCGGCGCGCCTCCGGTAAAAACATCACGAGGCTGGCTAAACATTTATCACGGCGTTTTTCCGACCATGGACGGAAGTGTCTATCGATTGGGCGTTGCATTGCACGATCTGAAAGATCCCTCAGTAATTATTGCAGTGGGTGATGAATGGATTTTACAACCGGAAGAAGTGTATGAGATAACAGGCTATGTACATAATGTTGTATTCAGCTGTGGTGCTGTTCCCGAAGAAGATGGAAGCATTAAAATTTATTGGGGTGGTGCTGACAAAGTAATGTGCGTGGGCACTGCAAATATTGAAGCGTTGGTTGACCAATGCCTGAATAATTCAAGGAGTGCTTTATAAAATATAATTTGTAATCTTCCACATTTACTCATTTATAATGTTATCTCAACATCCAATCTTGTGTCACAATTTGTTTAGTTTCACGCAGAGTCGCAAAGTGCGCAAAGTAAATCCAGTTGAGCCTTTTAGCACTTCGTATGTTCGTATTCATTCGAACTTAGTTGCAGTTTAAAATCATTTCACAGTCTAAAATTTTAAACATGAAAATAGCAATACTTTCACCCATCGCATGGCGAACACCACCACGCAAGTATGGACCCTGGGAACAGGTTGCATCCAATATTGCTGAAGGTTTGGTTGAAAAGGGAATCGACGTCACTTTGTTTGCAACTTGCGATTCCATTACAAATGGAAAGCTTGAATCAGTTTGCCCACGTTCCTATTCGGAAGATGTGGAAATGGATCCGAAGGTGTGGGAATGTCTTCATATAAGTCATTTAATGGAAATGTCCGATCAGTTTGATTTGATTCATAACAATTTTGATTTTCTTCCACTCACCTATTCGCGATTGATCAAAACACCGATGGTAACAACGATACATGGCTTTTCTTCTCAAAAAATTCTTTCCGTTTATAAAAAATATAACAGCAGCAGTCACTATGTTTCTATTAGTAATTCTGACCGCAGTTCCGAACTTGATTACGTTGCAACCGTTTACAACGGCATTAATACAAGTGGTTTTTCTTTCTGTGCAAAACCAAAAGAGTATTTACTTTATTTTGGAAGAATACACCCTGAAAAGGGCACTGCTGAAGCTATTCAGATAGCAAAGCAATCGGGAAGAAAATTGATTATTTCCGGATTAATTCAGCATCAGGAATATTTTGATAAAGAAATAAAACCTTTCATTAATGATGACGATATTGTTTACGTTGGCAATTCAGGTCCTGAAGAAAGAGATAAACTTTTGGGTGAAGCTTATGCACTTTTACATCCGATTTCATTTGAAGAACCATTCGGATTAAGTGTTGCAGAGGCTATGCTGTGCGGCACGCCCGTGATAGCTTTCAACAAAGGATCAATGCCGGAATTAATCAGGGATGGTGAAACCGGATTTCTGGTAAATACAATTGAAGAAGCAGTGGGAGTAATTTCAAAGATTAAATCAATCGACAGAAATTTTTGCAAAGAATATGCTGTTTCAAAATTCAGCCGTCAGAAAATGATTGATGGATATTTGGAGGTTTATAGGAAAATATTGGAAAAGTAGCAGTGGCAGTGGTAGTGGCAGTCGGGTATCTTTTGTAGCATTGGAAAAGTGGCAGTGGCAGTGGCACTGGCACTGGTAGTGGCAGTCAATTTAAAATCATCACATTTATATCAAGTACAGAAACGACCTCTAAAACTGCGGCTGTAAAAAACGCTTAAAAACTAATTCTGTTTGGGCAAAAACTTCTCTGGATTATTTGCCATACTGCCAAGCATTTTCCCAACTTCATCATATTTAGCTAATAGCTCTTCTTTGATTACTTCTTTTAAATACTTACAATCAAATGAAAAGTCAATCCATACAATTGTTTCACTTGCCTCACCATCAGCATCCGTTATTTTACTCGTAAAGTTCTTAGGATATCGTCTTTTACGATATGCTTCAGCAATGTTTGTACAAACATATCTTGATGATCTTCTGATTTGGTCGGTTAATGAATAGTTTTCTTCTTTTGGAAATGTTTTCGATATTTCAAAAATTTCTATTGCCAAATCATAAGCCATTTGGTACACTTTAAGGCTTTTAAAACTATGATCTGTAATCTTCATATTTTAATAATTTTTTTTTCATAAACCTGCAACTGCTCCTGCCGCTGCTCCTGCAACTGCAACTACTCCTGCAACTGTTATAATTTCGAATTCTTAAGTTCCTTCAGCAATTCATCCATTCGTATGGTAGCATACGTGGATGCGTAATCCGACATTGCATAAGGGATAATCAGATTACCATTGTGAATAATCGAGCCACAGGAATAAATTACATTCGGCACATATCCTTCTCTCTCCTTATAATTGGGCATCATCAAAGGTGTTTTTAATCTTCCGATTTCTTTCAAGGGATTATCAAGATCAAACAATGAGGCACCCAAAACATATTCCCGCATTGGGCCAACACCATGTGTAATCACAAGCCATCCATCTTCTGTTTCAAGCGGTGAGCCACAATTGCCGATTTGAATAAACTCCCACGGATAAAGTGGTTTCTGAATGAGTGTTGCCTCATGCCATATGCTGATATTTTCAGAAAAAGCCAGATAATTGTTTACACCATCAATACGGCAAAGCATCGCATATTTTCCATTAATCTTTCTGGGAAAAAGTGCCATTCCTTTGTTCTTTGCAATTTCACCGTGAATGGGTTTTACTTTGAACTGATAAAAGTTTTTTGTTTCTATCAACTTAGGTAATATGGTAGTTCCGTCATATGCCGTATAAGTGGCGTAGTAAGTAACTTCACCGTTATCATCTTTGAATTTAACAAAACGAGCATCTTCGATTCCGTTCTTTTCTGTTTCTGCGATAGGAAAAATAACTCTTTCAGAAATGGCTGAATCAAGCGAAAATTCAATTTCATAATGCGAGGAAGCCAGCCACATCATTTGATTAAAACACAATTCGCTGTCTGCTGAATAGGGAATTGTTTTACTGGTAGCTACTACACATGCTTTGAGTTCGTCATAAGTAAAACTATCGTTCAGCTTATCCAGCACGAGCGTTGGCGGAACAAAATTATTATAGTTCTGCATTTCACTCAGCTTCTTCGCAAATGTTTTTTTATTGTAAATATGCCTTTTAATGATATCGGCCTCCGCCAGCATTTTACCGACTGCATCAAATGCGATGTTGTTGTCTTTATCAATAATACCATCGCGAAAAACAAGCGAAGAAATATGACCTTCACCGGTTGCCCTGAAACTAATGATGACTCTTTTTTCACCTGATCTCAGTTCCGCCTGATCGGGATCTTCAACAATCGAAGGATTAAAAAACGCAGCTGATTCAATGGAATACTCCATTGTGAAATAGGAACCAATCAGCACTTTTCTCGACTGACCCAGCTTACCGGGAATGATTCCTAAATCTTTAAACAAATGACTCAACTTGTTAAAATGTCTTTCAAAAATTACAGAAATATTTCTGTGACGTTTGGAAAAACCCCTTAGCACCTGATTCAGCTCAACATTCACTTCCTCTTCCTTCATGGCCAAAACTTTTCCAATGATATCAGCACTACGTTCATCGTTCGTAAATAAAAAACGCGCGATAACCCTGCTGGAATCAGAAGAGAAGATGACATCTTTTCTTGTCACACAAACCTGCATAGAATAAATTTATTGATTTTCAATAAGTTTTGTAAATGTAGTGTATATCCACACAGCAGACTTGAATTGTTGACATAATTCTTATTAATTGTCAACACAATAACTGCTTATGTTAATAAACAAGGTTTTGCGAAAAGAATAAAAAATTCATTTTATGGGATAAATCGAGCGTGGATTTATCTGAAAACATTACCGCAGCAACGTCACATGACCGCTGTATTTACGGTTCTTTCCGTCTTTCTCCTTAATCAGAACCAACCACACATAAACGCCACCTTCTATATCACGCCCTTTGTATTTCCCGTCCCACTGATGATTGACATTAGTTGTGTGATATAATATTTCACCCCATCGGTTATAAACATAAAAGTTGTATTCAGGAACATCCCAGCCAACGCCTTTGGGACCGAACAAATCGTTCATTCCATCGGCATCGGGTGTAAATGCATTGGGAACCCAGATCGCATAATCTTCTTTTACCAAAAGTATGTAGCGTGCGGTATCCGTACAACCCGCATCGTTTGATACAGCCAGTGTGATTGCATACGTGCCTGCTGCAGCATAGGAATGTTCAGGATTTTGATCGTTTGAAACGGCACCGTCGCCAAAGTCCCAGTTCCAGCTGCTTGCATTGGTTGAGCCATCAAAGCATGTGAAAAGATTTTCTGCTAATGCAGCCGTGGGAGGCGTTACGTGAAATGCAGCCACAGGTGTTGGTGTACCGGCTACTACCACAGAAGCTATAACCTCGCAATTTCCATCATTTACACTAACAGTGTATGTCCCTTGCGAAAGACCAATGATAGCAGAAGTAATCTGCCCGTTCGACCATAGATAGGAATAGATTCCTGTACCTCCGCTTACGTTTGCCTGCGCCATTCCGTTACTCTGATCACAGGTGGAAGTGACCGATGAAACACTTACAACAGGAGCATCAAAACTGAGTAGTGATGTATCGGCAGAAGCTGTGCATCCGTTAGCATCCGTTATGACAACTGAATAATTTCCACCATTAACATTTGTCAGATTCTGTGTGCTTTGCCCGCTGCTCCACGCATACATCAAAGGAGCCGTTCCTCCGGAAACAGTCAGCATAACCGAGCCGCTGGCCGTACTGCAATATGCATTCGTTACAGAAGCGATGGATACAACCGGCCCCGGACTGTTCGTAATATTCTGAGATAAAACTACCGTACATCCACCTGCATCAGAAAGTGTCAGCGTGTAATTTCCGGCAACAAGATTTACTATACTCGTTGCATTAGAACCATTCGACCATGTGTAGGTATAGGGCAATGCTCCGCCCACCGCATTGCTAGTAATCGACCCGTTCGAATTCGTGCACGTTTCCATTACAACATTCGGAAAGGTAAGTGTGATTCCCGATTGATTGATTACGTTTACGGATCCGTTTATCGTGCAACCATTGGCATCGGTAACCGTTACGCTGTACGTATTTGCACTAAGCCCAGTAATGGTTTGTGTTGATTGTCCGTTCGACCACAAATAAGAATATGTACCTGCAATCGAAGGTGTGCAGGTAGCTGTACCATCGGCATGACCACAGTATTCTTCGGTAGAAGACATCGCAAGCGTGGCAACCGGTGGCGACGTGATCGTAACAGAAACAGTACTACTGCATCCACTACTTGTTACGGTGCAGGTATATGTTCCCGGAGCCAGTGATCCTGCAGTGGCAAAAGGAGTTCCGTTGCTCCACAAATACGTTGTTCCTCCTGCCGCGGTGGCGCTGCCATTGCTCAGGTTGCAAGCTGCATCTGTTTGGTCTGCGATGCTTGCAACTGGAATGGGATTCACAGTTACCACAACCTGATCGATGGATGAATGCGTACAATTGTCATTCACAGTAACCGTGTATGTGGTAGTAACGGCAGGTGTTACCAAAATTGTATTACTGGTACTACCATTGCTCCAGAGATAAGAATAAGGCGATGTACCGCCAGTATGATTCACGTTTAAAACAGCTGAACCTCCGCTGCAAAATGCTGTGTCGTTGCTAGCCGTTGCAGTCAGTGGTGCATAATCAATCAGATAAAGAGTATCCGTTTGTGGTGTGCATCCATTGACGTAGGTAATTATTACTGAAGATGTTCCATAGGGAGCATTCAACAGAGGATTAATAACAATCGCTGCGGAATCCTGCCCGGGAGGAATGGTAATCGATGTGGGCACCGTTGAATAATCAGTTCCCATCACTGCTGTTCCGCCCAAGGTATAACTGATCGTATAAGGCGCCGTTGCCGGAGTAGACAATACAAAAGAAAAAATTCCCTGCGAGCATCCCTGCACTGCATTGTTTCCCAAAGCAGGATTGGTGTATGAGGTGCCCACACTAAATGTATTAGCAGTAAAACTTCCCGCTTCAATAAACACACCCGAATCAAACAAATTGTTGTAGCCATCCGCTACGGCCATTTTAATATGATAAGTGGAACAGGGAGTAACATGACACCACGCTTTCAAAGGATCCGTAAAGCCACCGAAGCAAATCGTGGTTCCACCTAAAGCTGCATTATCTACAAAGAGGCTGGAATAACCTAAAGAAATACAACCTGATCCGGGATAGCTCCCGCCCGGAGTTCCGTTGTTGATACTGTTTACAGAAACAGGCAATGTGGTTCCCGGAATCTGCGCGATGTTGTAATTCGTATAATTTCCGCCTGAAGGATTTGGGCCGCTTACAAAAAATGCAAACACATCCTGATACTGCGAACAAACGTAATTGGGATATTCCTCCGATCCGAACACATAGCGAAAACTCACGGTATCCGACACGGGAACAAAATCAAATTCCAGAATACAAGCATCAAAAGTATTGCAACCATTGTTGATCGCATTCAGGTTGGCATCACCTGTCAGTCCCAAATTGTTGCTCATATGAAAAGTAGCAGGATTGGCAATACCTGCAGCGTTTCCTGTGCTGAGGATAATTCCACTATTGAGACCCAGATTCGTAAAATTACCATTGGTAAAAGTACCCTTCGATGCTATACCACCGGTATACGTTATGTTCGAAACAGTAACACCATATCCCGACAAAATATTGTTAACCATCTGCGTTGGCGTGGATGCGGAATTAACCAGTAACTGACTAAATGTAATTTTTGGAAATACAAAAAACACCAGCAGAGCAGCAGCGGTAGCAATACTTGAGCGTTGATGTTTCATGAATATTTGACCATTAAGTATCGACTATATTTTCTTTTTAAATATGTGCGAAGATACTTCATATTACAAAAGCTATATCTGTTAGCTATGTTAAATTATGATGAACATTCAGTAAATAAATATGAATTCTTTCATTGTAAAAAAATCACAATTAACATCAAAATAAATTTCATTGGATACTAAAACACAAAATTTCTTCGTTAATCATTTTCAAAACACATAAATGAATTTGCGGATTTTCATATCACTGATTTTTTCAGCCTGGCTGTTCAACCCTGTTTGCGGACAGGTTGACAACACGGTGAAGTACGAAAGGAAAGCGCTTTACTTTATGGAAGATCGACTGATCAACCGCAATCCTTATAAAATTCCGGATGAGATAATTTTTCCCTGTAAGGTAATAGGAAGGACTCATGTATCACATCTGAAATATTTTAATAATTTAAAAATGGGAATAAATCTTCCTGACAGCGCTTACCCTTCTGAAAGCACTTGCAAACCCATGAGGAATGAATTATGCAAAAAGATTGGAATTGACACTTTCATTTATCCCAAAAAAACTGTTAAACCGGGAAAAACCGCAAAGGAATTTTCAAGAGAAGGCTATACTGTTTACAACAAAATCTACTGTCGCAGAGAGTTCCATGGAAATGTATACGTAGCCGTTGAAAGCATGTGCTGCGGTTGTTACGTTTTTTATATTTTCAAAATGGACATCAGTGGAAAAGTTCTCGATTGGGTATACTCTAAAGAATGTATATGAAATGTACTCTTCTTATCGCACTCCTGATTACGTCCTTCATCTCCTTTGGACAAATGAAGAAAAGCGTGAACTATGAAAAAAATGCAGTTTATTATTTTGAAGATAATATTCTTTACAAGGACCTTTTGCTCCGGAGAATGGAAGTGCTTATGCCCCTCAGACTGATTGGGATTATGCCGGGATATCTGATTCGTAAATATTGCATACAAAAAAAGGCGGGTTTGATATATGACAGTATTCTTCCCACCGACAGACGGGGTCCTTTTAGCGCAATGATGATTAAGGCATTGCTGGGCGTAGACTCCGTCATCCTTTCCAAATCGTGGCAGGCGGGCATTAAGCCTGATAAAAGCTGGACCAAGAAGAATTCTGTCATTTACAATTTCTTTTACTGCCGCAGAGAATTCATGGGTAGTGTTTATGTTGCGATTGTAAGTAGATTCATTCCGCACGAATATGCTTTTGTGTTTGTCTTCGAACTTAATTACAACGGTCAGGTGAAGGACTGGTGCCGTCTTACGGAATACCCTTAAATGCGTCCTACAATTGGACAAACCAAATGAATGAGGATTATTGAAAATGTTTAAGTATCCCATCAATCTACTGTTCATCCACCATATGTGGTGCTTACTAACTCCAATAAATTATGGCGGGAATGGCTTATTATTAAGCAAAATAAATCAATAAAACATAAATATAAAAGCATTTTAATTGATGGTTCCTGCTGTGAAAAAGACTATTTTAATATGAGTGAAGATCCTTCGAACCGAAGAAAAAATAAGAAAAACGAGTAATTTATCATACAACACAAAACAGAATGACGCAACTGCATTTTACCATACCTTCCAGTCATTCCCCAGCAATTCCTTACGACTGGTAGGCTTTTGCGCGCCACTGGTCATTCGTGATACTTCATCACTCACATATTCCTTCAATTCGGAAACGGTTACAACTTTATCATTGTTTTTATCAGCAGCCCAATTTTTCAAGCCATTTAAAATGCAATATGTAAAAATGCCGTTGTTCCATTCAGCCGATTCAAGTGCGTAGCCAGTACCCGCAGCTGCAGATATGACAACTGCTCCCGAGCTTCTCGACAAATCATAAAAAAGCTCCCGCATCAGTTCAAAACTATTTTGAAGTCCCAGGTTTGTATTGTCCACATTTTTAACTTTCACCCCTTTGTATCCATATGTTTTTAGTTCACCTTTCTGTCCGTCAGCCAGCGTTAAACTTTTATCTTTCACTTCAATATTTTCTTTGTCTACTTCCCCGCTGTGGCATGCATCCATCAGCAATAATTTATTTCGCGCAGGAATACCATCCAGCAAAGCTTCCAGATCATCATACAAAACGCCTTTTTCAGCCGGGTTTGTAAAGTTCATATCAAAGGTCGCAAAATAAAAATCGAAATTTTTATCCAGCAATCCATGCCCGGAAACGTAGAGTATCACTTCATCATCCACATTTGTCTGCATGAGTTTTTGTTTCAGCGCAAGAATATTTTCACGCGTGGCATTCACATCAAACAAAGTATCAATACTCGCTCCTGCCCTTGCAGCCATCATTTTCGCCATGTCTCGGCCATCCTTCACGGCGTATTTCAAATTGTACTCTTTGTTTTTATATTCAGCAACACTGATCGCTATCAGATATGTTTTTCGTTTAATTTCCTGTTTAGGTTCATACCTTATGGTGTATGTTTCCTTCATACTCTCCACCCCTTTTTCATTCATGCTCGACATCTGAATAGTGTTCATACCCTGCGAAAGTGTCATTTTAATTTCTTTCTCAATCGAAGATATTTTCAAAGAACGAAGATCGATCCCGCTTGTTCCATACAAAGGAACTTCATTCACCCAGACATTGATTCGATCCAGATTATATTTACTATCTGTCACTTTTACTTTGATTGACAACAGCTGTTCTGTAGTGTTTGCAAGTAGTTTATCTGCATCCTGCAAAACCGTTTCCGGCATATGAAATTCCGGAGAAAACATTCCTTCTTCGAAATTCATTTTCTTGAGTCTTTTATAATAAGCCTTACGATATGAATTGATAAGCATTGTATCCGCAAGTCCGATTTTTTCAAGCACAATATCCGGTCGGTTGTATTGCAGATCAAATTGCTCGAAAGGATAAACCTTCGTGTTATCAATGATCCAGTATAAAAGCGATACTGCTTTTTTTGTTCCATAATAATACTTGCCGCTTGTCAATGACAGAAAATCCGTTTCGTTAAAAACAAATTCCTGTACCATCCTCTTACCCGTTTTTGCATCCCACAAAATCAGTGAACCATCTCGAGAGACAGTAACAACCTGTTTCCCGCCAGGGCTGTATTGTGCAGAAATCAAAGAACCTGTGTGTCCGGTTAAATTATTAATCATTTTTCCGTTTCCAGCATCCCAAATTTTTGCAGTATTGTCATCCGATGCAGTGACAATATTTTTTCCATCCGGACTGTATTGCGCAGTTTCCACTTCACGTTCATGACCTTCCAAACTAAACAGTATTTTTCCGCTACCGGCATCCCATATTTTCGCTGTATGATCATCCGATGCGGTAACAATAAATTTTCCACCGGCCGGATCATCCATGCATGCAGGGCTGAATACAGCATCATTCACAGCCGCTTTGTGTCCACTTAAATTTAACAGTTTACCGCTCACCGGCTCCCACCCTTTTGCCACTTCATTTCCGGAAGCACAAACAATTCTCTTCCCGTCGGGACGAAAACGCGCTGTAATTTTTTTTGCATAGCGATAACGAAAACTGTACAGAAACTTCCCGTTGCCGGCATCCCACAAACTCGTCATACCATCCATCCCCGAGGTTGTAACAATGAATTTTCCATCGGGACTGTATTGCGCATATGCATATTCCACGGTCGGTCCGTCAAGAATAGACATCCATTTCCCGCTGCTGCTTTCCCACACCTTGGCTCTTCCGTCGCCTGCATTTGAAATAATGAATTTACCATCCGGGCTGTATTCAGCAAAAGAATTTGTACCCTCAATCAATTTCATATAATCATCTTTAACATCCAGATTAAATAGTAATTTCCCGCTGCTGCATTCCCATATTTTTGCAGAGCTGTCGGGTGAAGAGGTTACAATATACTTCCCGTCGGGGCTGAATTGTGCGCTAACAATATGGGCAGAATAGCTCTTTAAACTGCGAAGCAATTTGCCTTCACTAACGTTCCATATTTTTGCAGTAGCGGAAGAAGTTGCCATGTATTTCCCGTCTGCACTGAAGCGCGCGTCACTGATGGGATCAATCTGACTTTCCAGTTTTATTAATAATTTTCCACTTTGGGTTTCCCTTATTTCAGCTGTTTTTTTTGCAGTAAACACCATCGATTTTCCATCCGGACTGAACTGTCCTTTACTGAACATGTTCAGGTTATCTTTTGAACTGCCGACCATTATTCCGCTTTTGCTATCCCATATTTTTGCAGTTCCGTCTTCTGAAAAAGTGAGTATATATTTCCCGTCTGCGCTGAAAGTCGCTGTGATCATAGGAAACCTGAAGACATGATCGTCAATGCTGTTCAGTAATTTTCCACTGCTGCTCTCCCATATTTTCATAGTTCCATCATCAGTTATGCTTACAATATTTTTTCCATCAGTACTGAATTCTGCATACTTCCCGTCGAAAGAACGAATCAGATTCCAGCTGCCACACTCCCTGAGTTGTGCGCTATCACGCCTACATGCAGTAAGCACATACTTTCCGTTCGGACTGAATTGTACGGAATTATACCAGCCAGTATGTCCCTGAATGTTTTTGATCAGCTTGCCACTGCTGCATTCCCAAACCTTCGCACTGCTGTCTTTGGATGCAGTGATAAAATATTTTCCGTCTGGGCTGAACCTGAAAGAAAGGATAAAACTCTTGGTCCCATCAAAAGTATGCAATAATTTTCCGCTTTGTGTATCCCAGATTTTTGCTGTGCTGTCTTTTGAAGTTGTAACAATATTTTTTCCGTCGGGGCTGAACTTTGCAGAATATACATAGCCTCTGTGGCCGGAAAGAGTTTTAAGTATTTTACCGCTGCTGCTTTCCCAAATTTTTGCTGTACTGTCATCCGATGCAGTAACTATGTATTTCCCGCCAGTAGGATCTGAACTGCACACAGGACTGAATTGTGCAGAATTAATTCCCCACAAATGTCCCTCGAAGTTTTGAATTAATCTTCCGCTCTTGCTTTCCCACATTTTTGCAGTCTTATCTGCCGAAGCCGTTACAATATATTTTCCATCCGGGCTGTATTCCGCATCCCACACCAAACTTGTATGCCCGAGTGGCAAACCCAGACGAATGTTTTGTGAAGAAACCTGAAATGATAAAAAAACACAAACAACAATGAGGAGGATCGAATATCTATTTTTCATGCGCTACACTTTTTGTCAGATTAAATTCAAAGTTAGCTTTTTTTTGATCTGCACAGAATACACAGAATGAAACTCACGACGATGGGTTTATTTTCTTAATTTCGCAAAAAATATTGTATGAAAAAGTATTCATTGTTGGCGATTGTATTTTTATTAGTCACACTCACATGCCGCGCACAAATTGTAAATATTCCTGACATCAACTTTAAAAATGCGTTGATAAAAAAAGGCATTGATAAAAACAAAGATGGAAAAATTCAGCTGACCGAAGCCGCACTTGTAAAGCAACTGGACGTGAGTTCAAAATCCATTGCAGACCTCACCGGCATTGAATCATTTACTGCATTAACAAAATTAAACTGCAATACCAATCAGATGACAACACTTGATGTGAGTAAGAATACAGCTTTAACACTTCTGGATTGTTCCATCAACCAGCTGACCACCATCGACGTTCGGAAGAATACTTCCCTGACATATTTTTTTTGCACACAGAATCAGTTAGATTCATTGGATGTAAGCAACAATACAGGATTATTAGCGTTGCGGTGTCTGGATAACAAAATCACAGCACTTGATGTGAGCAAAAATATTTATTTATATAGCCTTGATTGTGAAAGCAACCGCATAACTTCTCTGGTTATTAGCAATAATAAGGAATTGACAGAATTAAACTGCCGCAGAAACAAACTTAAAGAATTGGATGTAAGTAAAAATATTGCATTAAAGAAATTAAATTGTCATTACAACCGGCTTACAACCATTGACCTTAGTAATAATACAGCACTTACCGTTTTGGATTGCTCAGGCAATAAACTGGCAACCCTTGACCTGACGAAGAATACGGCATTGGAAGATGTAAACTGCTGTAGCAACCATATGACAGCTATAGATATTTCAAAGAATATTGCGCTTAAAGATTTATTCTGTCCAGATAATTTATATGCAATGCTTGACATCAGTAAAAACATTGCATTGGTAAATTTCAAATGCAGTGACAATCCAAACCTTAAAAAAATATGCATCAATGCAACGCAGGCAAAATTGACGCAACCCGCTGCTGACAATTGGAAAACGGATGCCGACAATTGGGCAAAAGACCCCACAGCTGAATGGAGTGTGGATTGTAAATAATATTTTTCATTTGGTTTTATTATCTTACAATCTTTAATGCACATCCTTTTCTGAAACAACGGAAAGCCTTGGTAAATGCTATGCGGATTTAGCCACGTGTGTGTCGCTTCGCTTATTATGATGCAATATTACTTGCGCACTGGCCTTATTACTTATCGTGTATCAGCAGTCTGCGACTGCAAAGACATTCCACCTTTTCTTTTCATTGCCAAAAGAAAAGGTGGAGCCCAAAGAAAGTCTAGCGCTGTCAAACGCATTCGAGAAAACTACGAGGTGTTTATCCCCGAAAAAAAACTCGGGGCTTTGCCCCTCAGACACTTTTTTCTTAGCACCAGCCTGCGCTACAAACACCTCTTGTTTTCTAAGTACTCGCTCCCACGACCGCAACACGAGCTTGCTCGTGAGCTCGCAGCACAGCTGCTCGGTTCATACGTTTGAATGTGCGTCTTTTATAACGGAAAGCCTTGGTAATTGCTGTGCGGATCGCGCTCAATGGACTGCGAACCCGTCTCTTTGACCTGCGACCCCATCTCAATGACCTGCGAGTCCGTCTCAATGATGTGCGACCCCGTCTCGATGACCTGCGACCCCATCTCAATGACTTGCGACCCCGTCTCAATGACCTGCGAACCCGTCTCAATGACCTGCGAACCCATCTCAATGACCTGCGAACCGATCTCGATGACCTGCGACCCGATCTCAATGACCTGCGAGTCCGTCTCAATGACCTAGAACTCGATCTCGATGGACCAGAACTCCGTCTCAATGACCTAGGAGTCCGTCTCGATGACCTAGAACTCGATCTCAATGGACTAGAACCCCGGCTCAATGACTCAGGAGTCCGTCTCAATGACTTAGGAGTCCGTCTCAATGACTTAGGAGTCCGTCTCAATGGACTAGAACTCCGTCTCGATGACTCAGGAGTCCGTCTCAATGCCTAGGACTCGATCTCGATGGACTAGAACTCCATATCAATGACCCGCGTTCGCGCGTGTTTAGCCAGCAGAGCGTATCGCGTGCAAAGGGTTTCAAAAATTGTTTAAATTTGAAGCATTCATTTCGAAAATGAAAACAACACACCTAATATTAATCGTTTTTGCATTTGTCATCTCTCTGTTTTTTTTATCCTGTAAAAAACAATATGATGAAGGACCCAGATTTTCGCTTCTTTCAGCCGAGAACCGAATAAACGGGAGATGGATGGTGAAGAAATATTATGTGGATGGAACCGATCAAACCCAGCTTTATAATGATAGTTGCGGATGCAATTGGTTAATACAAATTGTATTTGATGATACTGATCATTGGAGAATGGAAAATTGTTCAATCGAAAAATATAATATGTTTGGTTTTGGATTCTTGTTTGCAAATAAAAGCAACACTATTGAAATCATTGAAAATGGTCTGTCAATGCAAGGTGCGATTCCTCCTTTCAGTTTACAATCTTTTGTTATAACAATAAAAAGGTTAACAAATAAGGAATTTATCCTTGAAACTACTTTGAACAATTTTATTTATCGTTTTGAAGCAGTAAGCATTTAAAAAAACAAGCCTTGGATACAGAATAAAAATGAAAAAAAGCGCACTGCAAATATTGATCTCAATTTGTATCTTACTTTTCTCTTTAGAAAGTTGCAAAAAAGCAGAACAAAAAAGCGATGGCGAAGACTGGTCATTTGTTGTGTGCAGTGATCCCCAGCAAGGCTTAGGAATCTACAGTGTACTGGCAAAAGAAATGGCTGAAATTAATCCTGCGCCTAAAGCGTCGTTTTGTTGTGGTGATATTATGTTGAGAGCAGGCAACGAAGGCGAGTGGATCAACTTCTGGAAATATTCAGAACCTATTACCGAACTCATGCCACTGCATATTGCTCGTGGTAACCATGATGGTTTCGGCCCTGCAGCAGAAGAAATGATGCATACATGGGGACGCATTCCGGGTGATCACTTGTATTATTCAACACGTGTTTCCAACGCTTCATGCATCGTGCTCGACTGCGATGTCACAGGTGAAGAAAATTCGATAACAGGAGAACAACTGATATGGCTGCATCAGCAACTGGATGCTGCTACCAATGATGTGGAGACACCGTACATTTTCATTTTTTTGCACAAAGCCTTATTCTCTCAGGGATTACATGCAGGGAATACGATTCAGAATAATGAATCACTTCATCAATTATTCATAAGTCATCCAAAAGTAAAGGCTGTATTTGCCGGGCATGATCATTTATTCAACAAGTTCTACAAGGATGGATTGTGTTATATAACAACCGGTGGTGCCGGAGCTGCTATCGACAAAGGGTTTGGAGGCGAATACAACCATTTCGTTAAAGTTTCATTTTTTAGCAATCCCTCACGCATCAACATTAAAACCATAGGACTATTCAATGAAGAAATTGAAGATTTTGATCTGTAGTATTTGTGCAGGCTGCTTGCTTCCGCTTAGCTCACTGCAGGCGCAGAACATTTCGGTTCGTGGCGGGATTTATGATTTTACCGATATGACCGCCAGCGAAGTTTATCGTATTGCCCCAACTGTGCAAGCCGGGCTGCCACTGTGGAAACGCAATCAACTCTGCATGGAAGCACTTCCCGGTTTTTCCTTCAAATCCAAAAGATATAATGAGCATCACCACTATCTGTATATGTTTCCTGTTATGTTCAGTCTGAATTATTCAGCCACAAATTCAGATGCAAAAGTATATCCTGTATTCTCTGCAGGTGCCACTTTGCTGGGTAAAGCTGATCACAATGTGTTTATGGAAAAAACTATTTATGCATTCACTTATGGTTTCAATGCAGGAAGTGGCATTCGTATTCTTTGCAAAAACAACAACCTGATTTCATTCACACTTTCATACAATCTGCTAATCCCACCTGTTATGGAAAAAATAAATCCATCGGGAGTAATGATCATGCTGGGTTACCATTTCAAGAATAAAGAATGACACACCACGTTCGCGCGCGTATAGCCAGCATGGTATAAAAAGGTTAATCCCCATAAGGGGAAACAGATTTCTTTCGTTCTGTTTTCTATTAATATTTATCCCCTACGGGGAAAGAAATTTCATTAAATTTGAAGCAGATATTTCGAAAATGGAAACGACAAAAAGTGCATAATGAATGTTTACATGTGATGTAAAGTATGATTAAATCAGACCTATAAACTTTAGCAAAATTTAAAATGAGAAACCTGACATTAACAATTACAATAATATTTTTTTTCTGTTTGGTTGCATGTCAAGTTAAAAACAAGAAAAATTCAGTTACATATCCTACTATTAATCTTCTTACGTCTGACACTTCATCTATTCCGAATGAAATTACGCAATATTATTTAC
>JAZDMK010000173.1:0-5127 GCA_043800975.1 Bacteroidota bacterium
CATCCTCAAGCCGGTGTACGGATATGAGTAACCTGAAATAATCATGCTTAAATCAAGTGAGTAATTGGGATTGGCTCTTATTTTCATGGGTATAATAAGGTAATTCGGAAAGATAAAAGTAAAGAAAGAAAAATTTCGGAATTGGGTTTTTAATTTTCTACTGATTACAGAAAACGAAGTGAGAGAGGATATTGATAATGTGTTGTATGAAATCGAATATATATTTTAGAATTTGAGATGTACAAATAATCTCACACCCCTCATCCCTCTCTTTTTAGAGATGAAGAAAATAAAGAAAAATGAACATTGAAGAAATTTTAAAGAAAAAAATTCTTGTCCTCGATGGCGCCATGGGTACCATGATACAGCGCTATAATCTCACTGAAGAAGATTTCAGGGGACAAAGATTTTCTTTGCATAAGCATAATCTGAAAGGATGTAACGATCTGCTTTGCCTGACGAAGCCTGGAATGATTAGCCGGATTCATGTTGAATATCTTACTGCCGGGGCCGATATCATTGAAACAAATACTTTCAATGCACAATCTATTTCTTTATCCGATTATGGTCTTGAAAAACATGCATATGAAATAAACCTTGAAGCTGCTAAGATTGCTCGTAGTGCCGCTGATGAATTTTTCAAAAGCGATCCCATGTGGTATCGCTTTGTTGCAGGTGCTGTTGGACCAACAAACCGCACCGCTTCCATGTCGCCTGATGTGAACAACCCTGCTTTCCGTGCTGTAAACTTTGATGAACTTGTTAATGCTTATTCCGAACAGATTGAAGGACTCATGGATGGCAATGTTGACCTCCTGCTTGTTGAAACTATTTTTGATACCCTGAATGCAAAAGCCGCATTATTTGCTATCAGCAAAATGTTTGAAAAGAAAGGAAAAAGCATACCGGTAATGGTCTCAGGAACTATAACCGATGCAAGCGGGCGCACTCTTTCCGGGCAAACACTGGAGGCATTCCTTATCTCTGTTTCTCATTTTCCTGTTCTTTCGGTGGGATTGAACTGTGCAATGGGTGCGGTACATATGAAACCCTTCCTTGAAATGCTGGCTGATAATGCTCCATGTTATATATGTTTATATCCGAATGCAGGCATGCCGAATCAGTTTGGAGGATATGATGAGACTGCAGATGAAATGACCGCCATTGCTTCAAAATACATGAGTTGCGGACTCATAAATATAATTGGCGGATGTTGTGGTACTACACCTGAGCATATTACTTTGCTTGCGGAAAAAGCAAAAATGTTTAAACCGCATAAGGTCGCAGTTGCCGATTCTACGTTGCGTTTGTCCGGGCTCGAGCCTGTTGAATTTTATAAAGGGTGCAATTTTGTAAATATCGGCGAGCGCACAAATGTGGCAGGTTCAAAAAAGTTTGCAAATCTTATTAAAGATAATAAGTATGAGGAAGCATTGTCAGTAGCTCAGCAGCAAATAGAGGGCGGCGCTCAGATCATAGATATATGCATGGATGATGCCATGATTGATGCGGAAAAAGCCATGGCCACTTTTCTGAACCTTATTGCTTCAGAGCCCGATATTGCAAAAGTTCCCATCATGATCGATTCGTCAAAATGGAATGTTATTGAATCGGCGCTGAAATGCGTCCAGGGAAAATCAATAGTGAATTCAATCAGCCTGAAGGAGGGAGAAGAAATTTTTAAACAGCGTGCACTTCATATTCACCAGATGGGAGCTGCCATGATTGTTATGGCTTTAGATGAAAAAGGCCAGGCCGATACGTTTGAAAGAAAAATTCAGATCATTGAGCGTGCATATCATGTTTTGGTTCATGAAGCAGGAATTCCGCCACATGATATAATCTTTGATCCGAATATACTGGCAATAGGCACCGGCATCGAGGAGCACAGCAATTATGCTGTGAATTATATTAAAACAGCAGAATGGATCAGGGAAAATCTGGCATACTGCAAAATAAGCGGCGGTGTCAGCAACCTTTCGTTTTCGTTTCGCGGAAACGACCGTGTGCGTGAAGCTATGCATTCCGTTTTTCTTTATCATGCGGTGAAAGCAGGAATGGATATGGGAATAGTGAACCCTTCGCAGCTTGAAATTTATGATAATATTCCTGCGGATCTTTTAGAATTATCCGAAGACATTGTGCTGAATCGCAGGAAAGACGCTACTGAAAGGATGATAGCCTATGCAGAAACCCGGAAATCGGTTTCAACAAAGGGAGAAAAGGTTGCAGACTGGCGGAATAAAAATCTTGATGAACGAATACAGTATGCGCTTGTGAAAGGCGTCACAGAATTTGTGGATGCCGATATCAATGAAGCATTGAAGACATACCCTGGTGCATTGAGCATTGTTGAAGGTCCGCTGATGAACGGAATGAATCATGTGGGTGAGCTTTTCGGATCGGGAAAAATGTTTTTGCCTCAGGTGGTGAAAAGTGCCAGGGTGATGAAACAGGCAGTGTCGATACTTCTTCCGTATTTTGAAAATGATAAGTTGGAAGGGAAATCGAAAGCAGGAAAAATTATTCTTGCCACAGTGAAAGGCGATGTGCACGATATCGGAAAAAATATTGCGGGTGTTGTTCTTGCCTGCAATAATTTTGAAGTGATTGATCTTGGTGTGATGGTTCCTGCTGAAAAAATTCTTGAGACAGTAAAAAATGAAAAAGCCGATATTTTAGGACTCAGCGGACTCATAACTCCTTCGCTTGAAGAAATGGTGCATATAGCACGTGAGTTTGAAAGGGAAGATATGAAAATACCTATTATTCTTGGCGGAGCAACAACATCAAAGATACATACTGCACTTCGTATTGCAACAGAATACAGCCAGCCGGTTATACATGCCCGCGATGCTTCATACGGAGCCAAAGCTGCAGTGAACCTGATGTCGAAGAATCTGCGCAGCGGTTTTCTGAAGCAGATTGCCGAAGAGTACGGGCAGGTAAAAGAGGAATATGCAAACCGGAATAAAGAACCTTTGATATCGCTAAATGAAGCCAGGAACAACAGATTTTATGCCACTTTCAATTTTGAAACTGTTATAGTTCCCCGGAAACCAGGTATAACAGTAATTAATGATATCAATCCTGAAGTTCTTATCCCATATATTAAATGGACATACTTTTTCCATCAGTGGAAACTGAACGGAAAGCACCCTGAAATTTTTAACGACCCTGTGAAAGGCGCTGAAGCGAAGAAATTATTTGAGGATGCTGTCCTGATGCTGGATGAAATAGTGAAGAACAAATGGCTACATGCAAATGGTGTCGCTGCAATATTTCCGGCTGAGAGCAGGGGAGATGATGTGATTGTTTTTTCGGATGAAGATCATAAGAATGAAATTGCAGTTTTTCCCTTTCTGCGCAATCAACAGAAAAAAAATAATGAACCTAATCTTTGCCTTGCCGATTTCATTGCGCATGAAGGCAGCAGAGTGAATGATCATATCGGGATGTTTGCTGTTACAGCAGGCATTGGAGCTGAAGAAAAGGCAGATTTATACAAAAAGAAAGGTGACGATTACAATGCAATGATGATTAAATTCCTTGCTGACCGCTTTTCTGAAGCCTTTGCTGAATACCTGCATGAGAAAGTGAGAAAGGAATTATGGGGTTATTCACAAAATGAAAATCGCGGAACTGAAGATTTACTGAAAGAAAAATATACCGGAATACGCCCGGCCCCTGGCTATCCTGTCTGTCCTGATCATCACAGCAAAATAGATATGTTTAAAATACTTGATGCAACAAAAAGTACAGGGATTTCATTGACTGAATCTGCCATGATGGTTCCTGCTGCCTCTGTTTGCGGCTGGTATTTTGCACATCCGAAGGCTAAGTATTTTAATATTGGAAAGATTGACAGCGAACAACTTCTTGATTATGCAAAAAGAAAAGACATTTCTATAGAGGAAGCAGAAAAATGGCTTTCGACAGTATTGGCGTATTGATTTTTTTATAGCCTTTCCTTTTTCATATTACTGTACGGTATTGTTATATTCCGGATATAATCTCAAATATTTTTTTGTGTTTAAAAATGTTTTAAATTTGGGAGTATATTAATTGAATACAAAAGGTAAAGCTATCTGCCCAAAACAGTGAATAGCTCACCATAAAGCAGAAGCAGGAAAAAAGCCATAAGCTCAAAAAAAATCTTATACTATTTGGATTTCCGTATAAAATGATTATCTTTGTACGTATAAACATATAAAATTATGGATACAAAATTGACAATCAAATTAAATAAACGTGTAATTGATAAAGCAAAATATTACGCAAGAAATCATAGAACAAGTCTTTCGCGTATGATTGAATCATACCTTGACGCTATAACAAAAAAGGAATTAAAAGAATTTGAAATAACTCCTTTAGTTGAGAGTTTGAGTGGGGTTGTGACTTTGCCAGGCGAATATGACTATAAAGACAATTATACAAAATTCTTAAATGAAAAATACAAATGAAAAATTTATTGATTGACACAAATATTATCCTTGATCTTCTTGCTAAAAGACATCCATTTTATGACTTCGCAGCAGAATTATTTTCATTAGCAGACAGGAAGAAAATTAAACTTAACACATCTTCTATTTCAATAATAAATACGAGTTACATTTTATCAAAGATTTTATCTGAAAAAGATGCAAGAGAAATATTACGAAAATTTAGAATTCTTGTAAAATTATTATCATGTGATGAAAAAATAATAGACTTAGGATTGAATTCACATTTTAAAGACTTTGAAGATTCTATTCAATATTTTACTGCGACTGAAAATAATATTGACAGTATTATAACGAGAAATTTAAAAGATTTTAAAAGTTCAAAAATCCCAGTAATGACAGCAGAGGAATTCTTGAAATCGTATAAATGATGACGATAAGAGCCAGTGGCTAATACGGGTTTAGTGCAATTGACGAAGCAGAGGAGCTTTCAGCGTTGTAGTTTCAAATTAAATTTACAGTTGGTTGATAGGATAGTGTTTCAATTTTCGGCAAAATCACTAACTCCGAAACTGTTATGGGTTATAAAAATACATAATACTAAATCTTAAAAAAGGAGGATTTATGAAAAAATCAATTTTACTTTTCCTCGCAATTACAGCTTATATTAATTTTTCAAATGCCC
>JAZDMK010000185.1:0-11489 GCA_043800975.1 Bacteroidota bacterium
GGCGGAATGCTTGCCAAGAAGGTAAACATGTTTGCTCTTTATAATGTAATGAAAGACAACCCAGGCTATGATGTTGTTTTTTATCCTCAGTTTGAAACAAAAGTTGTGAATGTAATTTTTGTAAAAACTACAAAAGTGAAAGTTACCTGCCGTTTAGGAAAACTGAAATAAGCTAAGCTTACCTAATATAAAATGCCGCATGAAAGCGGCATTTTTTTTTGTATCTTTGTTTGCCCTCAAAAAAATAAAAGATGAAACATACGAACCGAATTCTATTCTCTCTTTTCATTCTGTTTTTCTTTTCTTCATTGATTCCCGCTACAGCACAGGATGAATTTTCAATTTTGTACATCCACCGCCTAAAGAAAACCACCAACAGTGATGTGACATACAAAATTTGGTTCAACAACACCCTGATGGGCGAACTGAAAAAGGTAAATGTTGCTGTTTCGGCAGATGCCAAAGGAAGATGGCTGGTTTGCAAGCAGCCTGTGAAAGGGAAATTTTATCTTCGTATCACGCAGGGTAAAGAAAATTCTGAAGTGGACCGCCTGCTGATGTACTCCGCTCCCGGAAAATCATACTACATTCAGTTTGATCCTGCAGTAGGTTATGGTGAAAAATCACTGACCGCCATGGCATTCGAAAGAGGCGCATCCCTATTTGCTACAGCAAGCCCTGAAGATATAGCTTTTGCACACCCGGAAATTTCATCCGTTGTTCTTGAGCGAAAAGACAAACTTGTTGACGATCTTCTCGTTTATAAACAAGCACCCGATGATACTGTGGCCATCGAATACAGAGGCGCCAAACCCAACAATAACATTGTTCCTAATAACAATTATTCTTCAGCAGGAAGTGGCAAAAATTATTTGCTTGTTATCGGAATCAACGATTACAAATTCTGGCCAAAGCTGAACAACGCCGTGAAAGACGCCCACGACATGAAGGATATATTACTTAGCAAATACAATTTTGCCTCGAATGAGGTATTAGAATTGTATGATGATGCCGCATCTAAAAAAAATATTCTTGAGAAGCTTACTAAGTTGAAAGATGTTGTCACCGAATCAGACAATGTTCTGATTTATTTCTCCGGACATGGTTGGTATAACAAGGAAATTGATGAAGGCTACTGGATTCCTTTCAATGCTCAGAAGAACGAAGAAACCGATTATTTACCGAATTCAACACTTCTGAAATATATCAAAGCACTTACCTGCAAACATGTGTTCATGATTGCTGACGCATGCTTCTCCGGCGCATTATTTTCACAGGGGAGTCGTGGATATGTGGATAATGTCGAAAAATTTAAATCTCGCTGGGGGCTTACTTCCGGCCGACTGGAAGCTGTGTCGGACGGCTTCACGGGAACCAACAGTCCTTTCGCTTCATTTGTGATCAAGTTTTTAAAGGAAAACTCCAAAGAAGCTTTTCCTTGCAGCGAAATGATTCAGTATGTAAAAGTTTCTGTATCGAATAATGCTGAACAAACGCCCATCGGTAATCCCTTACGCAATGTGGGTGATGAAGGTGGCGAATTTATTTTTCACATGAAAAAGTAATTTTCTTTTTGTAAAGAACATTGTACATTTTAAAAACAACCAAGATGAAGAATATCCTTATTTCAATGACATTCCTTATGCTTATGATTCCTTTCTGCATGATGGCTCAGGACATAAAAACTGTAAAAATCGGCAGCCAGGAATGGACCGATGCAAATCTGAATGTAAGTAAATTTAAAAACGGCGATATAATTCCTGAAGCAAAAAATATTGAAGAATTTATTCAGGCGTGCAGCGATCTGAAGCCCATATGGATTAATTATGAAAACGAAACGGCCAACGGAACTGTTTATGGAAAAATTTACAACTATTATGCTGTGCAGGATTCCCGCGGACTTGCTCCAGTCGGCTTTCACATACCTACGGATGCGGAATGGAAACAAATGATTGATGAATTGGGTGGCTCAGATAATGCCGGAAAAAAATTAAAGAGCATCAAAGGCTGGGATGAAAATGGAAATGGTGATAATAAAAGCGGATTCAATGCACTTCCCGGTGGGGAACTAAATGGCGGTTATGCAGGCAATGAATTTGTTCCTGAATTTCGCGAAAAAGGAAGTTACACCTGCTTCTGGGCATCCGACAAATCGAGTATGTTTATCAAGCCAAATCGTTGTCTGAGTTTTCAGAGTGATGTGGTAGAAACCAAAAGCAGTTATCTGAATTACGGTTTTTATGTAAGGTGTGTGAAGGATTAACGATTTTTCGATAGTTATTTCACAAAGCACTCCCTTTTTCTAAGTGTAGGGAAAAGACCGGAAATATGGAAGACCGGCTATGAAAAAAAGCTACAGTTTTATCACAGTTTTCTTAATCTTAATTTCTGCAGAAACCCGTCAGCTTCTAATTGGAGTTTGACATTTTCCATAAGGAGTATGTCTGGTTCCAATTAGAACACGTCTGGTTCCAATTAGAACTTGTCCTGTTCCAGTTGGAACACGTCTGATTCCAATTGGAACCTGTCGGGTTCCACATAGAAGTAGTCAGGTTCCAGTTGTTTTCAGTCAGATTCGTATTAGAAGAAGTATTTAAAGATGTGTAATCGGAATAGAAGCCGGAAGAAACGCCCCTGTTCCGCGCTGCCCCTTGCAAGTACTTGGTCAAAGAACAACCGGACGAGATTGAATGTAGAGAGACATATGTAGTATTCGATATCACGATGTTGTTTTCTGATATAAAAACGCAGAAAATTTTAAAATATTGAATCGAAAACGAAAAAAATTTATTTCCACAAATATTTCTTCAATGTCATTTCCTCCTAAATTGCGCTACTATTATATAAAGCATGAAAGTACTTCGTTGGTTGTGGTTGTATCTGAAGGATTGGAAAAACTTACTGGCTCACACAATGATTGGTGTTGCTATTTTACTGGTTGCTTTTTACCTTCCTGTAAGGCTTGAATACAGAATCGGGATTCTGGTGTTAGTAGTTGCTTTTAATGTTATCCGAATGAGAATTTCGAAAAAGAAAAGTGATTCGAAGAAAGATTAAGCCTTTTCTTTACACCGCCACTACCGCCTTGATATTCGGGTGCGCATCATAACCTTCCAGTGTAAAATCTTCGAATTTGAAATCAAATAAATCCTTTATATCCGGATTGATTTTCATTGTTGGCAAAGCGCGCATATCGCGTGACAGCTGAAGGCGTGCCTGATCGAGATGATTGATATACAAATGTGCATCCCCCAGTGTATGCACAAAATCGCCGGGCTGTAATCCGGTTACCTGCGCGATCATCATAGTGAGCAATGCGTATGAAGCAATGTTAAAAGGAACACCAATGAAAATATCGGCGCTTCTCTGATAAAGCTGACAGGATAATTTCCCATCCGCCACATAAAACTGAAATAATACATGACAGGGAGGCAGCGCCATTTGGTCTACCAAAGCCACATTCCACGCGCAAACCATGATGCGGCGTGAGTCGGGATTTTTTTTCAGTGTTTCTACAACCTGTGTAATCTGATCAATATGCCCGCCTTTGTAATCCGGCCACGAGCGCCATTGATAGCCATATACAGGACCAAGATTTCCTTCGGCATCGGCCCACTCATCCCAGATGGAAACGCCGTTGTCCTTTAAATATTTTATGTTGGTACAGCCCTGTAAAAACCAAAGCAGTTCGTGAATGATCGAACGAAGATGTAATTTTTTTGTCGTTGTAACCGGAAAACCTTCTGCTAAATTGAAACGCATCTGATGACCGAAAACGCTGAGCGTACCTGTACCTGTGCGATCATCCTTACGTGCTCCTTCATTGAGAACGCGGGTCATTAAATCTAAATAAGGTTTCATACTAAAAAAGTTACTGGGTTATTAGTTATTGGTTATTGGCGAAAGAAAAACTGATTACTGATTACCAATCACTGATTACTTTTTATCCTTGCCTTTCCGGCTTTTCTTTTCTTTCTTTTTAGTAATCTCATCGCGAATGCGGGATGCCTTTTCGTAATCTTCATCATCAATGGCACCGGTTAGTTGCTCTTCGAGTTCCTTCAGGTTCATATCTGAAAATTCAGAGTCTGCTTTCACTGAAGAAAGGTCATCTGATTCTGCAGCACCGGATTCGGTAGAGTCTTTTGTTTCATCTAAAGCAACACCTGCAGCTTCCAGAACATTTTCATAGGTATAAATCGGGCAGTTGAAACGCACGGCAAGTGCTACTGCATCAGAAGTACGGGAATCAATTTCTGCAATTTTTTCCTGCGATTCGCAAACCAGCTTAGAATAAAAAACACCTTCCGCAAACTTATGTATTAAAACTTCAAACACATTAATATTAAACTCAGTGGAGAAACTTTTAAAAAGGTCGTGCGTCAGCGGCCTTGTGGGACGCATCTTTTCCAGTTCAATGGCAATAGCCTGCGCTTCAAAACCACCAATGATTATCGGCAAACGTCGTTTTCCTTCTGCCTCACCCAGAATCAAAGCATAAGCGCCGCTTTGCGTCTGGCTATATGTGATCCCCATAATCTCGAGGCGAATTTTTGTCCCTTGCGAATCTTTCATACTTCAGGCAAAGATAACGATTTTTCCGAAAAAATTAATTTACAACTTCTTTTCTCAACACACTAAATACCCGATAATTAGAAATTCTTTTTTTTCATGATTTTTAGTTTCGGAAAGAATTCATAATTTTGCAGCCCGAAAATCAAATCATTCAAATCTAATATTCAACAAACTCCGCAATGTGTGGATTTAAAAAAAGTCTTTTATGAAGAAAAAACATTTAATCTTAAGTTTATTATTTTTAATCTTTTCCCCGCTGATGACCTTTGGTAGCGAAGCTGACCTGAAAGTTCCGGAAGCGATCAAATCACAGAATATTCTGTATTGGGGATTTTTAATTACAACACTCGGATTGGTTTTCGGGTTGTATCAGTTTATGAGGGTGAAGAAACTTCCTGCACACAAATCAATGCTGGATGTGGCTGATGTAATCTACAAAACCTGCCAGACCTATTTAAAACAGCAGGGAAAATTCCTGGCTATTTTATTTCTGTTTATCGGAGCAGCAGTTGCCGGATACTTTGGATTTCTTGCCAAAGGTGAAGATGGCGAATCCCTGTTTGGTATTGGCGGTGTGTTATTAATTCTTGCATGGACCATTGTTGGTATCTTAGGATCATATACAGTTGCAGCATTCGGTATTCGAATGAATACATTGGCTAATGCACGCATGGCTTTTGCGGCATTAAGAAGAAAACCTTTACATCTTCTCAACATTCCGCTGAATGCCGGAATGAGCATTGGTGTAGTTCTGATTTGCGTTGAGCTGATGCTAATGCTGGTCATCTTATTATTTATGCCCGGTGAATTAGCCGGTGCCTGTTTTATCGGATTTGCAATTGGTGAATCACTGGGTGCTTCTGCCCTGCGTATCGCTGGTGGTATCTTTACTAAAATTGCTGACATTGGATCTGACTTAATGAAAGTTGTTTTCAAAATTGGTGAAGATGACCCACGCAACCCTGGCGTTATTGCTGACTGTACCGGTGACAATGCCGGCGACAGCGTTGGCCCTACGGCTGATGGTTTTGAAACATACGGTGTAACCGGTGTTGCATTAATTTCTTTTATTCTTTTGGCTGTTTTCGGCGCAACGGAAGACCTGACAGCTATTCTTCAGGTAAAGTTACTTGTATGGATTTTTGTAATGCGTATTTTAATGATTATTACATCCATCGTGGCTTTCTGGCTGAATAGCTTCCTGAGTAATGCGAAATATGGCAACAAAGAAGACCTCGATTTCGAAGCTCCGCTTACACATCTTGTATGGATCACATCGATTCTATCTATCGTGGTTACTTATGTGGCCAGTTATATTTTAATTCCCGACATCAACGGAAATACCGATATGTGGTGGATTCTTTCAACCATCATCAGTTGCGGAACCATTGGCGGCGCAGTGATACCTGAATTCACAAAACTTTTCACATCGCCTAAATCAGCGCACGTAAGAGAAGTTGTAAGTGCAGGTAAAGAAGGTGGTGCATCGCTTGTCATTTTATCAGGTTTGGTTGCCGGCAATTTCAGTGCTTTCTGGAAAGGTATGGTATTCTTTGTTCTGATGTTTGCAGCTTATTACGTAAGCACTTTCGGATTGGGAGATTTTATGGTCTATCCATCCATCTTTGCATTTGGTCTTGTTGCCTTCGGCTTACTCGGCATGGGCCCTGTTACTATTGCTGTTGACAGCTATGGTCCTGTCACTGATAATGCACAATCTGTTTATGAGTTATCACTTATTGAAGAAGTTCCCAATGTAGATGAAGAAATTCAGAAAGACTTTGGCTTTAAACCCGATTGGGAAAAAGCAAAATATTATCTGGAAGCCAATGATGGTGCAGGAAATACATTTAAAGCAACAGCCAAACCCGTTCTGATCGGCACTGCGGTTGTTGGGGCAACAACGATGATTTTCTCATTAATATTAATGATAGGAAAAACATTGACCGGCCCTGACGGTATGCCTTTAGAACCTGAATCAATTTTAAATTTATTGAATCCCTATACGATTCTTGGTTTTATTCTGGGTGGTGCTGTGATTTACTGGTTTACCGGTGCATCTACACAAGCCGTTACAACCGGAGCTTATCGCGCTGTTGAATACATTAAAAAGAACATCAACCTCGATCCCAACGCACCTAAAAAAGCAGATATCAAAGCTTCCATTGAAGTTGTAAAAATCTGCACTCAGTATGCACAAAAGGGAATGTTTAACATTTTCGTCGCTGTCTTCTTCTTTGCTCTTGCTTTTGCATGTCTCTCCTCTCCTTCTGGAATTGGCGGAAACAATGCAGTAGCTCTCTTTATCAGTTATCTGATTTCAATTGCCGTGTTTGGGCTGTTTCAGGCAATCTTTATGGCTAATGCCGGTGGTTGCTGGGATAACGCAAAGAAAGTGGTTGAAGTTGATCTGAAAATGAAAGGAACTCCGCTGCACGATGCTACAATTGTTGGCGACACAGTTGGTGACCCATTTAAAGATACTTCATCAGTTGCATTGAATCCCGTCATCAAATTCACAACACTGTTTGGTCTTCTGGCAATGGAAATTGCAATATCTGAAAACTTCAGAGATACCGCTCCCTATGCCGGCCTCGTATTTTTCGCGATTGCCCTGGTATTTGTATGGCGGTCATTCTACCGCATGAGAATTAAAAGCTAATTTCAAAAAAAAGCCCTCAAAAATTTGAGGGCTTTTTTTATAATGTAATTTGATATACTATTGCGCAAGCAGTTCCCAACAAACCACCCAGCAATGCATTTCTCACTTTGATTCTTTTACCCATTACTCGATACCCATCAATAAAATATGGGCTTGTAGATATTGCAGGATTTAATTTCTCGTCACCTTTAATACGTGGTTCGCGAAAAGAAATAAATAATGTGTAAATCACAGGCAAGCCTGTTCCCCAAAATTTCAATAAAGGCATTCCTATCATCCCGCTAACAAAACCACCAATAAATGCAGGAACACTTTTATACACTTTTCTTGCGTGCTGCATTCCCATAATATAAAGGTGCATTTGTTCCAGGGTCATTTCATTACCTTCAAGGCTATCTCGGAAATAAAGGATGGTATCAGGTTTACCTGCTTTGTTTATTGAATAGGTACGATCAATAGAAACCTTTTTTTCTATCGTTTCATTTTTTTCAATGAAAAAAACTTTGTTTTGCTCTTTATTTGCCCTCCACGATGTAATTTCCTTTTCCTTTCCGTTTATCAACAACAACGTTTGTTGTGAATAAACTGAAAAGACTGATACACATGCAAAAAAGATTAAAAATAGAGATCTGCGCATAGCTTTAGAATTTCTTTTCAAAAATATGTTAATTTTCGTTCACAAAAAATTCAGGTTTCTTTTTGCAGATTTTGTCATTGTGCTACATTTGCATCTGCTATTCTAATAACAAATTAAATAATTCCTAAAATGTCAGCAAACGAATTTATACGCAGACACATCGGACCTTCTGAAGAAGATGTAAAGAAAATGCTGGCTGTTACAGCCACTTCAAGCATTGATGAACTGATTGATCAAACGATTCCTGCATCCATTCGCATGAAGAAAAAGATGGAACTCGACCCGCCCATGACTGAAAGAGAATACATTGATCATATCACTGCGCTGGCGGGAGAGAATAAAATATTCAGATCATTTATCGGATTGGGATATTACAATACTCTTACACCTACTGTTATTCAAAGAAATATTCTCGAGAATCCGGGCTGGTATACGGCTTACACTCCTTATCAAGCTGAAATATCACAGGGTCGTTTGGAAGCATTGCTGAACTATCAGACCATGGTTTCTGACCTCACCGGATTCCCTATCGCCAATTCATCATTACTGGATGAAGGAACAGCAGCTGCTGAAGCCATGATTATGTTTTTCAACAGCCGTTCACGCGATGCTGTGAAAAGGGGTGTAAACAAATTCTTTATTTCAAGCCGCGTATTCCCTCATACCATTGATGTGTTGAAAACACGAGCTATCCCATTAGGTATTGAACTCATCTGCGGATGTCATTGCGAGTTTGAATTTACAGATCAGGTCTTTGGTGCACTGATTCAATATCCTGCTGAACAAGGAAAAATTTATGATTATACAGAGTTTGTAAAAAAAGCCCATGCCGTTGGCGCCAACGTTGCTGTTGCGGCTGACCTGATGAGTCTTGCTTTGCTGACACCACCAGCTGAATGGGGCGCTGATGCCGCATTAGGCTCAACCCAAAGATTTGGAATTCCAATGGGATTTGGTGGCCCGCACGCTGCCTACTTTGCCGTGAAAGAAGATTTCAAACGCAGCATTCCCGGCCGTATCATTGGCATTTCAGTGGATGCTCAGGGAAACCGTGCTTTGCGCATGGCATTGCAAACCCGCGAACAGCATATCAAACGCGAAAAAGCCACATCAAATATTTGTACAGCTCAAGCATTGCTTGCCATCATGGCTGGATTTTATGCAGCTTATCATGGCAAAGACGGAATTAAATGTATTGCAAAATCTATCCATGCAAAAACTATTGCCTTGGATAAAGTCTTGACTGATCTTGGATGCACACAGGAAAACCCGCACTATTTTGACACTTTAAAAATTAAGCTTTCAGATGCAGCCGCTCTGGAAAAGGCTCGCACCGCTGCCATTGCGAAGGAAATCAACTTCCGTTATTTTGCAGACGGATGCATTGGAATCAGCCTGGATGAAGCCACACAAATTAAGGATCTGAATGACATTGCTGAAATTTTTGCATCAGCATTGAATAAAAAAGCAAACACAGTTGCCGCTCTCGATTATAACACCAATCGTATTCCGGAAACATATATTCGCCAGTCTTCATTTCTTGAACATGAAGTTTTCAATTCTCATCATTCAGAAACAGAAATGATGCGGTATATGAAGAAACTGGAGAACCGTGACCTTGCATTAAATCGTTCAATGATTCCGCTGGGTTCCTGCACGATGAAACTGAATGCAGCAACAGAAATGTTAGCGGTCAGCTTTCCACAGTTTGCAAACATGCATCCTTTTGTTCCTGCTGAACAAGCACAGGGCTATGTAAAATTAATTGAACACCTCGATAAAGATTTGTGTGCTATCACAGGTTTTGATAAAATTTCATTCCAGCCTAACTCAGGTGCAGCAGGCGAATACACGGGACTTATGGTGATACGGGAATATCATGTAAGCCGTGGTGATGTGCACCGTAATGTTGCTCTGATTCCGTGTTCAGCTCACGGCACCAACCCTGCCAGCGCAATCATGGCAGGCATGCAGGTTGTCGTTGTAAAATGTGATGACCAGGGAAATATTGATATCAATGACTTGAGAATGCAGGCTGAAAAACACAAAGATGATTTGTCCTGCCTGATGGCCACCTACCCCTCCACGCATGGTGTTTTCGAGGAAAACATTCTTGATATTTTTAAAATTATTCATGACAACGGCGGTCAGGTATACATGGATGGTGCAAATATGAATGCACAGGTTGGTTTTACGAACCCTGCAACCATTGGCGCTGACGTTTGTCATTTGAATCTTCATAAAACATTTGCCATTCCTCACGGCGGTGGTGGACCTGGCGTAGGCCCTATTGGTGTTGCGAAACATCTGACTCCGTTCCTTCCAAAACATGCATTTGTTAAAACCGGAGGAGAAAAAGGAATTGATGCTGTTTCATCCGCTCCATTCGGAAGTGCTTTGGTATTAAGCATTTCGTATGCATACATAAAGATGATGGGTGCAGACGGATTAACTGATGCAACGCGTTATGCTATATTCAACGCTAATTACCTGAAATCTGCATTGGAAAAACATTTCCCGATTCTCTATACAGGATCCAAAGGAAGAGTTGCTCACGAAATGATTCTTGATTGCAATAACTTCAAAAAAACTGCAGGGCTGGAAGTGATTGACATTGCCAAGCGCCTTATGGATTATGGATTCCACGCGCCCACTGTTGCATTCCCGGTTCATGGAACTCTGATGGTTGAACCTACTGAAAGCGAACCTCTTGTTGAACTCGACCGTTTTATTGAAGCCATGGTAGCTATCCGTAAAGAAATTGAAGAAATTGAAAACGGTCAGGCTGACACAGCAAACAATGTAATCCACAATGCACCGCATACGCAGGCTTTGGTCGTTAATGATTCATGGGACAAACCTTATTCACGCATGAAGGCTGCCTTCCCTGTAAAGTTTGAAATCTGCGATAAATATTGGCCCGCTGTAGCCCGCATTGATGATGCCTTTGGAGACAGGAATCTGGTATGTAGCTGTCAGGGCTGATCCTGAAACAAATTTTTAGTTTTGAATGTGTATACATTAATAATAATGTATGCACATTTTTGTTTTTTGAGATAAGAATTCTATCTTTACAACTGAATTACTAACGAAAGGATGGATATGAAAAAATTTACATTTTTAATGATAGCTTTATTATTCTCAGCATTCACCTACGCTCAAAGAGAAGTCACTTCTGTACATTATGCAGGAAGCATTCCATATAGTGGGCTCTCCAAAGCTGCTGACACACTTTTTCCTGATCCAATGATAACACCCGGATGTTCTTTGCTGGCTTCTTACCGAATCAGTGCTGGATATTTATGTGGAACCAATGGCATGAAGGATAAAGAAAAAGCAGAACGGTTCAGGGGAGCTCCTGTAAACATTAAGGTTACGAAAGTACTTGCTTTGGTTTATTCAGGATGGGGAACTCCGGCTGTCAATGTAAATGGCTACTCAAAAGTTGCTTTGTATTCGATGCATCAATTTACATTTAAACCACAAACATTATTGGCAAAAAGTGACTCTGTGGCCAATTCTACTATTAACCCTTACAACCCCTATGCACCGGCATTTCAATTTATTTCATACGATTTTCCAACACCAGTATACATTTCAGGAGGAAGATTTTTT
>JAZDMK010000205.1:0-4961 GCA_043800975.1 Bacteroidota bacterium
CAGCTGCATTACCCAATACATACGGAGTTTTGTTTGATGACGGCTCTAATTTAAATGTTGTAGGAACTTCGAATGCAGCTGACCGAAATATCATCAGTGGAAATTCCGAGTATGGGATTTTTATTTACAATTACGGAACCCGCGATAATATTGTTGAGGGAAATTTTATTGGAACTGATATTACCGGAACCATTGCAATACCTAATGCAAATGGAATTGTGATCGACGGTGCGCCACGTCATCATCTTGTTAAAAATAATGTGATTTCAGGAAACACTCAGGAAGGAATTGTGATACATATGACCTATTCGGATAATCACATCATCGTTGGAAACAAAATAGGAACAGATTATACCGGCTTAAATCCATTGGGAAATGGTACTGATGGAATACGTCTGGCTGAAAATGTTCATGAAAATGTAATTGGTGGTTCTGCTGCTGATGCGAACGTAATTGCTTACAATGCAAAGTGCGGAGTCAATGTAATGACGGCTGATTCGTGGAACAATTCGATCCGTTGCAATTCAATTTATAACAATGGAATGTTAGGAATTGATTTGTATCCCGAAGGTGTAAACATGAATGATGCGGGCGATGGCGATGCAGGTGCCAACAATATGATGAACTTCCCTGTAATCGATTCCGTGAGTTATGTAAGCGGGAATGCCCGTTTGTTCGGACACCTCGATGCACAGCTTCCACAATATTGTCTGGTCGATATTTACAAAGTAAATGCAGATACATCAGGATATGGTGAAGGAATGATTTATCTGGGAACCACGATCCCAGATGCAATGGGCAACTGGAGTGATACAGTAGTTTCTTTAAACAATGAATATTTTACAGCAACGGCAACTGATAGCGCCAGAAATACGTCTGAGTTTTCGCTCATTTTTCCTGAATATCCTTTTGCTGTAAATGATAATGCATTAAAAAATATTTCCGTTCAGATTTCTCCCAATCCTTTCAGGGAGAAGACTCTCGTAACAATTGAATCGTCAGCTACAAAAATTTATTCTTTAACAGCTGAGCTTTTTTCTTCTTCAGGAACGATGATTAAAAAACACTCTTCTTCCGATTGCAGCTCTGTAGGGATTGATGGAAGGAGTCTTTCAAGCGGAACATATTTCCTGAAATTAAAAATCAATAACAAATTATACAAAACGCTGAGGCTAATAAGGCAATAAAACCGGCAGGAATTACCGGATTGTTCTTTGAAGAAACAATGGTGTTTTATTTTAGTAAAGTAAAATGTCCTGCAATTGAATGTTTCTTTTTCAGAGCATCCGTATACAGAATCCTGTAAATATAAATATCCTCCTTACAAAGAGTTCCTTTAAAGGTCCCGTCCCAGCCGTGGTTGATATCTTTACTGTGAAAAACCTGCTCTCCCCAACGATCGAATATATCCAGTTCAAAATCGAGGATTCCCTGTCCATATGCCATGAACACATCATTGATGCCATCAATATCCGGGGTGAAGCAATTGGGGACGTATAATGTGTAATCGGAACGCACCCAAACTACATCCCGGACAGTATCAACACATCCATACTGGTTAGTTACAATCAGTGTAACGACAAAAATCCCTGTATCCTGAAAAGTGTGCGCAAAAGTTTGATCACTGCTATACGTACCATCTGAAATAATCCAAGTCTGATCTGTCACATTTCCAACTTGGGTGTATGAAAAATCAATTGTAGGTTCGAAAAATGAAACTACACGCGGGTAGGTAATGATCTCAACTGATGGAATAGGATAGGCTTCAATATAACCTGGTATAGTCAGGGTGTTGAAACAATTCCCGTTCCCAGTAGTCAGGCTTACACTGTATGTCCCGGGGTTATTATAAATATGGCTTGGGGTTGGCAAATTGGATGTAGCTCCGTTACCAAATTCCCACAAGTAGGTGGTTGAAGGGTTTACATTCTGTGAATTGTTTGTAAATGTTACTGTAAGCGGAATGCAGCCATCCGTAGGAAAGGCCGAGAACAAAGGTATAGGGGCAGACTCTATAAAAATACCCTGTGATGTTGTATTGCTGATACAGCCGTTTTCAGTTACAGACAACGATACGGTTGTTAGCCCGGGATTATTCCATGTTATTACATATGGGCCCTGCCCATTACCGCTCACTATACTGCCTCCACCAAAGTCCCAGTAGTATGTGGCACTTGTTGCTGCGGTGCCGATGTATGTAACCGTGACGTTGGCGCCTGTGCAGGTGGTATCAGGAAGATCAAAAGAAGATGTTGGCAAAGGATAAGCCGTTACAACGCATGAATCGGTATTCGTACAGCCTTCAGCTGAAGTAGCGGTTACTGTATAAGTATTTGTTGTAGTAGGTGAAACGGTAATTGAAGATGTTGTAGCGCCACCAGGGTTCCATAAATACGAAGCAGCTCCCGATGGAGTAGTTAGTGTTGCTGATTCTCCTGCACAGATTGTAAGACTATTCACCGCTACAATAGGTAGCGGATATACAACAACTATACTTGTAGCTGTATTTGTGCAACCCGTTGTCGATATGCCTGTGACAGTATAGGTTGTTGTTACAGCTGGGGTTACAACTTTGGGATTCCCCGAGCCAAGTCCTCCGCTCCAGGAGTATGTGCTTGCACCAGCTGCAGTAAGGGTTGCTGATTCACCAGCACAAATAGTATCGTTGTTTACATAAACATCAGGAATATTAATTGTAAAGGGCAAACTATCGTTTGGTGCCACATTACCGCAGAGATCAGCTACTGAGCCGGAAGTGGTTACAAGTTCCAAATAGTAGGTGCCTCCTTGGGTCACACTAGGTGATATATTGATTGTAAAAGTGTTTTCCTGGTTTCCACCAGCAAGGCAGGCTGATCCTGTAATACTGGTAATGGTGTATGGTCCGGCGGGCCCGTTCAGGATAAAATCACCTGTTTGGACAGTGTTACATAAAACATTTTCGGAAAAATTGAAAGTCATACTACTTAGTCCGCAGTTTACAGATGATGAAATAGAATCTAGTTCGGGTGGGATATTATCAAATATCTGGGCTGTAGAGGAGCTGAAATCGATTGTATAGCCGTTGGGGGAGCCAGACCAATCTGCCAGGTAAATTACGTATGTCTGACCTGCTACCACTGGGATATCGGCGTTCCATGGTGGGCCGTTGGTATCACCAGGGCCATTGGAATTAGTAGTGCCTCCCATGGCTGTGCTGGCTCCTGTAGGACCATTGTAACTCCCTACTAACGCACCATAGGAATTACAACTGACCATAAGAGAAGGATTGGTATATACATCGGAGCAATTTGCATTGGTCAGGTTGTATACTGCCCAGTCATAATCATCAAACCCGTCATTTGGTGTAATGATAAAACTGACATTTCCCGATGTCTGTACAGTAAATTCATACCAGACGGAGTTGCTCTCACCATTGATATTACAGCTATTGGGATCTACTTCATTGGGGTAATTGCCTGTGCCGGAATATGAATTCGTTGTTGAGTAAATATCCTGGCAGAGTGGAATGGCTCCAAGACAATCCTGAACAGTTGGAACCTGACCAAATGTACATGTATTGGTGAAAATAAAAAGTGTTAAAAACCATAACAGTTTTATAACATGAACGTTACATCGGAAAAAGTGTTGGAATTTCAAACGGAGCATGATGGGAATTGCAAATCAAATGTTTGATAACAAAACGTTATAATTTTAAAAAGGTTGCTTAAAAAAAAACAAAAAACCGGCAGGAAATTCCTGCCGGTTCAGGGAAGAGACGATTACTTCTTATTTAATGAACTTAGCTGTGTAGAGAACGCCTTCTTTGTTGATTGCATTTACAAAGTATATTCCGGAAGGAAGCTGACTTACATTGATTGCATCGGTGAATTCACCCGCATTGCAATTTTCAGTTGAAGTGTAAACCTGCTGTCCGTTTGCATTCATGATACTAATATTTAACTGCGAAGGATTCTGTGAGAATATTCTGAGATTTACAAAATCGGATGCGGGGTTCGGATATACTTCCAGTTTTCCTCTTTCCTGCGTCAATTCAGTTATTCCCTGTGCTTGAAGATTGATATAACTCATGTATGTAGTTTGAACACCTTTGAATTGGCCGCAGTCGATGGTCAGAAGAACAACGTATCCACCGTAGTTGACAAAAGTATAAGTTACATTTAAAGTCTGTGTCATTCCGCCGCCTGTGAATACCCATGTTATGGTTACTGTGTTTCCAACCACTACATAATTTGCAATGAAGAAAGAATCCGGAGCAAAGTTGAGGCAAGTGTCAATTGCGGGAACCCAAAGTGTATCGATAATGAGAGATGAATCATAAGGTTCAAGAATTGTAGCAGTGAAGCTATATGCAGGACAAAGTGAATCTGCTGATAAAATATTTACTGTATAGTTGCCTGAAGTTAGCCCTGTTAAATCTTCAGTTGTTTGTCCATTGCTCCATATAAATGTATAAGGAGGTGTGCCGCCTACAACAGTGATATCAATTGCCCCGTCGTTGCCGCCAATCACAGAAACATTCTGAATATTTGCAGTGACATAATTGATGCAATTGCTGTTTAGAGAGTCAAAAACATAGATGTCATTGCAATATGTATCAGTGCAGGAATCAGTAGTGATTGTTAAACAAACCTGATGGAATCCATAAGTGTTAAAAGTTACAACTGGATTTTGCAAAGCCGATGTAGCAGGAGTACCACCTACAAAGGTCCAGCTCCAACTTGTGATTGCAGAAGCAGCCGTTGACTGATCTGTAAAAGTATAATTCAATGGATTAAGATAATTTGAATAATAACTATAAGATGCATTGCAACCAGTTACAGCTGGTGTTGGCATAATAGAATCGCACATTGTGCTGGTGCAGCCAGTTGCTGTATTAATAGTCAGGCAAACCAAAATGTACTGTGACAATCCGCCATTGATAGGCACAACGGGATTCTGCGTAGTGTACGTGTATGAGC
>JAZDMK010000211.1:0-2401 GCA_043800975.1 Bacteroidota bacterium
CAAGTCATTAGATCAAGGCGAAAAGGACTTCCATGCAGCTTGCTCCAGAAAAATCTTTGGTCAACCTGATCCGCCGGAACTACCTTATTCGGAAAGTGATCTGAGAAAATTGGCAGAAGAAATCGTAAAAACTCAAACCACGGTTACAGGAGTGCAACCCAAGTTATCACTTCATCTTGAAGCAAGAGTAAAAAACGATAAAAGAAAGCGATTTACAATTGTAGGGTTATGGGGAGGCTATACCTTAAAACCACCCACATCAACTTACCCTTAACTTCCGGAAGTGGAAGATTTAACCATGCATTTGGCTGCCATTGCGAAGATAAAAACAATACCCCATTCTTTAATACGCTTGCAGACCGGAAAATTATCATACATCACCAAAAGAACTGATCGGGTTAAAAAGTCAAAACTACACATGGAAGACATGTGCCAGTTAACTGAACGACTGACGGAAGATAAGTACCAAGGAAGCTATGAGCAAATTGCTAAAGCCATACTTAAGTATTCAGCTACTCCAGGTTTGGATGTAATTAACTTTTTCGAACTGGTACTTTTCTCGTTTTTAACCGGGAATGCTGATATGCATCTGAAAAACTTCTCGTTAATTCAGCAGCCCGGTTTAGGGATGATACTTTCCCCAGCTTATGATTTAGTAGCAACCGCATTAGTTAATCCTGCAGACGATGAGGATCTGGGGCTTACCCTTAACGGAAAGAAGAAAAAAATAAAAAAGGTAGATTTTGTTGCTGCTTTTAATACCCTTCTCCTTGAAGAAAAGCAACAGCAAAATATTTTTCATAAGATGGAAAAAAGCAAGGCTAAATGGCTTGAACAGATAGACCATAGTTTCGTAAGCAATGATTTAAAAGTTAGCTACAAGAAGTTGCTTCAAGAAAGATTTGAAAGGCTTTTTTAGTTCGCCAAATTCAAATTTATGCCTTACTAGCAGGTTTTGTAGTGCTGATCCTGATTTTCGCGGCAAGGTGACGTTGTTATTTTTTCTGTAACTATCACTAAAAGATGCCCCCCTACAAAGTCCCTATAAAATTATCCTTTAGCAGTTCCTAAGGGCAAAGGCCTTGCTGCATCAGTCACCGCATTTATTTTTCGGGCAAAAACACTTTTCTTTTTAATGTCGTCGTCGCTTATAAAATGCACATCCAAAAGTTCTTTGCATTTAAATCCTGTTCTAAGGAAATTTATTTGCGCCAGACTCTGGCTCCAACCTGCCAGCCATGCTTTTAATTCATTCAGTTGGGCATTGCTTCCCGAAAAATGAATAAGCAGATTGATATCGCTTTCTGCTTTGGCATTTGCGTTTTTTACACTTCCGAAAAGATACATGGCTTTAACCCCAAAGTGCTTTGGATTGAGCAAAGAGGCCATACGTTCCACATTCAACAATCGCCATTGCCAGTGAATATCCATATCGTTGGGTGTTTTGGCTTTTTTTTCTTCTTCGATGAAGGAAGGATTCAGCTCGCTGGCCTGAGTGATGTAGGCCAATGCTTTGTTTTGGGATGAATTCATGGCCACATTCAACACCTTTCCGTTGAAAGTGGCCGGGATATCAATCACGCGGATAGCATGGCAAAGGGCAGTATATTCAGGAATTAAATCAGTAAAAACACTCTGAGTTTCCATTAAAAAAGTTTCATTGAAAATGCAATTGCTTTCATCGGGGTATAAAGGCAGATAACGAATATTCGACTCTACAAGATCCTGAAAAAAGTGAGTGCCAAAAGAAAGATCGGGCGTATAATCGTTCTTTTTTCTTGCAATTTCGATGAGCATGGCTGTATTGTTAATGTCGGAATAACTAACACTTACGCCAAGTTTTATATCGCCTCTGCTTCCCCATCTGCCCGGTCCCATCAGGATAAATTGCCGGCGGGGCAACAATTGATTCAACTTGCTAACCGCTTTACCGACATTTATCAATTGCTGAAGATTATCGATATCGCCATAGGCATTCGGATCCACATAAACAATATGGGTCAGGTTTTGAATAAAAGCATTGGTAACAAAGCGACTGGCCGAGAATATTTTGTATCCTTCAGGAATATCTGCGGGAATCGGGACGGCTTTGGATGCAATACTCTGGCTTTGCGAACGGCACTGTAATAAGTACAGAAATTCTCCATCGTGAGCAAATTCAATATCAACTGGAAGTTTGCATTTCTTTCCAAGTACTTCTAATACGGACTTTATTTGAGGAATAAAAGGGGTTTTGTTCAAGAGATTTTCAAAAGTAAAAGCATATTTATTTTTTTCGAAATCCAGTCCAAATGTTTTGGCCGGAGTAATCCGTTCGTGTTCTACCAAAGAAACAAGTTTGCTGATTTGCGGATAATCAGCTCCATAGTACTTCAATAAATCATCAATTTCGATGGTTTCA
>JAZDMK010000222.1:0-2029 GCA_043800975.1 Bacteroidota bacterium
GTTCTTGAAGGTTTGCAGATCAGTAAGGAGCCTGGGGATACGCCAGATGAGGTCGTTGTTACCACCTATTTCATCTTTCGGGATAAACCTACCAGTTATTTCTATGAGGCAAAACCAAAACAAAAAACAATTATTTTTGAATTTAATGATGTTGAGCTTGGCGCATCACCGATTCCTTCTCAAAAAGAACTCCCGATTCAGGGATTCCGGATGACAACTGAAAAAGTCGATGCGAATAAGGAAGTGGTGGGTTTAACCCCTGAATGGCATGATATTCTTAAAGTGTCATTTTTCTTTGATGCGATTCCAGAGATCACCGTTAAAGATGAATACAGTGTTATATCATTTTCTTTCCGGTGGTCCAGTAATCCGGAAAAACAAAAAGCGCTTGTGCAAAAAGATGGTGGAAACAAAGTAGTTCTGTTTTCTTTACTGGGTGGTGGGCTTGCGCTTGGTGGGGTAGGGGCATTCTTGATTCTGAGAGATGACACTCAAACGCCTGAAAAAAAACCGCTGAGTACAATTTGGGAAGATGGTTTTGATGAAACACGTCTCCCGCCAAAATGAGTCAGATACTGTTATAATTTGATGTTCCTTCCAATTAGTGTGAATATCAGACATACTCTTCTTTGTTTTCTTCTCCTATAATAATTATTTTCTATAGGAATGGAATCCGGGTGGAATAACGGATACTTTACCGAATGTATTTAAACCGGTAAATTGAAATCTGTCTGATTGCTAATCGCCAGCCTTTTCTTGAAAAATCAAGTATCACTGCACCAGCAGCACAAATAGCAAGCGTGTGTATAACCTGTACAGAAAAAAAATGTAAAACTATGAATCAAATGACGAATATAATACGATTACGAACGGTTGTGTTATTGGTGATATGGTTTGCCGGTATATCGATAGGGTCTACTGAAGACAGTAAGTCCGCGCTTAAACTTGCTGAACGTTTTTATAATGACAGTTTGTATAATCTGGCCTTGGAGCAATATCAGAAATTTTTATCACTCAAACGTGAACATGCAAATGATCCGGTCGCGTATTATAAAAGTGCTTATTGTCTTTATAAAATGGGAAATAATCGCGAAGCTGTCGAAGCATTTGAAGAATATATCCGGCAGTTTCCCAATGAATCAAATATCATGGATGCTATGTTTTTTGCTGGTACCATTCACAAGGATCTCAATGAATTTCGGGAGGCTTCTGATTGGTTTTTTACGGTGTGGAGTCGATTTACCGGTAACGCAAAAGCACGGATTGCGCTGTTTGAAGCGGCGCAGACTGCGGAAAGCGACAGTAATACGGACCGTGCCGTTGAACTCTATACGGTGTACACGGACCGTTTTTGGGAAACAGATCTGGGAAAACAGGCCGCATTATATCTCGTTGATTTATTAGTTGTCAGACAGGAATATTCACGTGCAGAAGAGGTGTTGACAAAAGCGGAGAAGCAATGGAAAGGGGATGCCCGGTTCCAGGTTAGAACGTTGTTTTATCGCGCGCTTCTGGCAAAGAAAATGCAGAAATTGCCCCTTGCTGAGGAAAAGTTTAAATTGATGGCTGCAGGTGATGAACACGATTTTCCAGAGAGGGAAAACGCGTACAGTGAATATGTCGACTTGTTAACCGTTCAAAAAAAATATACCGAAGCGCAGTCGGTATTTGCAAAACTCGCCCAGGTGTATAAAGACCGCAGGAAAGTACCGCCGGTCAGTTTTTTGAAAAGCTGGGCCGACAATGGCCGGCGTGGGCAATCGTATGATGATGCGATTATGCAATATCAGGAGTTGCTGGACCAATACCCTGAACGGATAAATGTATTTCAGATCCGGTATCGTCTCGCTGAATGTATGGTTGGCAAGGGAGATTTTCCCAAGGCAATTGAAAATCTCCGGTATTTGGAACAACATGATTCAACCGGTGAATATGGGGTCAAAGCGGTACTCAAAGTCGGTGATCTTTATTTTAGTAAGGGACTGTATCCGAGCGCAATTGCTACATACCGGCGATATTTGCAATTACC
>JAZDMK010000231.1:0-3602 GCA_043800975.1 Bacteroidota bacterium
GTCAGTTTTCAACAAAATTATCGGCGACAATCCTTTTGAATTGGAAATGGCGGCAGCTTTAGAAAACCGTTTTGCTGATGTGATTGCTTTTGCAAAAAACACAATGGGCGAAGGCGGTATCAATTTCAAAATGGAATATCAAGCCGAAGATGGAAACATACGAGAATATTATCCTGATTTCTTTGTAAAAACCAATGCGAATACCTTTTTCATTCTGGAAACAAAAGGACGTGAAGATTTGGACGACATCCGCAAAATAAAACGGTTGGCTGCCTGGTGCAAAGACATCAACACGGCACAACGCGAATACACTTACACGTCTGTATATGTAAAACAGGAAGATTGGGAGAAGAAAGAAAAAGACCTCAAATCTTTTTTGGATGTCATTGAAATTTTTAAAGTAACTGAAAAAAGGAAAGCATAATGACTTTAGCCGAAAACGATAAAAACCGAATCATCGAACTCATCAAAGCAGGCGAGAAACTGCCCAAAGAATACATCTATAAACTGTTTGCAGATGAAGAAGATGTGTTCCTGTTCTGGAATGGACGCAAGGAAGATGTTACGAATATTGCCCTGCCGTTTCACAGCATCGAGCATATTGACGAGCCGCGCAAAGAAACCGTTAAATCCGGTGAAAATTTCGGTATGTTCGATATGCGCGGCAGGCAGCTCAAAGGCTGGACAAACAAACTGATATGGGGCGATAACAAACTCATTCTTTCCTCTTTGGCAAACGGTCCCCTGCATGAAGATATAGACAAGCAAGGCGGCCTGAAACTCATTTACATTGACCCGCCTTTTGCCGTAGGCGCTGACTTTGGTTTTAACATACAAATTGGCAACGAAACCGCGGAAAAAAAACAGAGCATTATTGAAGAAATTGCCTATCGCGATACTTGGGGAAAAGGGATTTCTTCTTATTTGACCATGATGTATGAACGGTTGAAACTCATGCACAATTTGTTGGCGGAAGATGGGAGTATTTATGTGCATGTTGATTATCGAGTTAGTTCATATTTAAAATTATTGATAGACGATATTTTTGGAGTTGATAATTATAAAAATGAAATTATTTGGGCTTATAGAGGTATGGCTGTTTCTACAAATCATTATGTAAGAAGGCATGATGTTATTCACTTTTATTCAAAATCTGAAAACAATAAATTTAATTGGGAAGAAATATCTGAGGAGTTTACAGATGTGACAATAAAGAAATATAAGCATAAAGATACAAATGGAAGATTGTTTAGATTACACGGTCGCAATATCCAAGGTTCGCCAATAAAAAACAATACTGATATTGATTTAAAATGGTTAAAATCTAATCCTGAATTATGTAATGTTGATTATCTAGATGAAAAAGTTGGAACAAAACCAAGAGATTGGATTGTTATGGACTATTTAAATGTAATGTCTGATGAAAAAGTTGGATATCCCACCCAAAAACCCGAAACATTGTTAGAACGCATCATCAAAGCCAGCAGCAACGAAGGCGATTTGGTTGCCGATTTCTTTTGTGGCAGCGGAACAACCGCAGCCGCAGCTGAAAAGTTGGGCAGAAAATGGATTGCCTGCGATTTGGGGCGTTTTGCCATTCACACCACCCGAAAAAGATTGATCGGCGTACAAAGAGAGTTGCAAAGCAAAGGAAAAAATTTCCGAGCCTTTGAAATACTGAACCTGGGCAAATACGAGCGTCAGTTTTTTATGGACGACCTGAGCAACGGCGCCAGAAAAAGCAAAGAAGAAATCTATGTCAATCTCATTTTAGAGGCATACAGGGCAAAGCGCATAGAAGTTCATTCCACGCTGCACGGAAGCAAAGCCGGCAGATTTGTTCATGTGGGCCCCTTGGATGTGCCGGTTACACAAACCCGTTTGGAAAGCATTTTTGAAGAATGTAAGCAAAAACTTTATACTCAGGTGGACGTTTTAGGCTTTGAATTTGAAATGGGCTTAACGCCGCAATTCATTCAGGAACTCAGAGAAAAAGGCGTATCGGTTACGCTGAAATACATTCCCAAAGAAGTCTCTGACAAACGCGCCGTAGAAAAAGGACAAGTGCGCTTTTATGATGTTGCTTATCTAAACGCAACCATCAAGAAAAAGGGCAAAACAATTACCGTGGAACTGACAGACTTTGTTACGCATTACACTCAGGATGATATTGAAGAACTGGAGCAATCCATGAGAAAAGGCAGCAAAGTTGTCATTGAAGACGGACAAATTTTCAAAATCGAAAAAGATAAAAACGGCATCATAAACCGCACTTTATTAACCGAAAACTGGCACGACTGGATTGACTATTGGGCAATAGATTTTAATTATGAAGACAAGAAAGAAATCATCAAAATCAAAGATGACAAAGGCGAAACAGAAGAACAATGGACAGGCAACTACCTTTTTGAAAACGAATGGCAAAGTTTCCGCACAAAGAAAAACCCGACCTTGGAATTTACCTCTGTTCCCCACGAATACAAGCAGACAGGCAAATACAAAGTCATGGTGAAAGTTGTGGACATTCTGGGCATTGATACGAGTAATATCATTGACGTAAAAATATGACCTTACGACGTTAATTCCTACCTCGGGGAAAAAATGGGACGCCCTTTAGTTTTAGGGGAAAAAATGGGACGCCTTTTAGTTTTACATATTAAAAAATCTTGACAATGAATTATTGTTAAATAATATATACGAAAATTTGGTTTGCAGTATATGGTGTAGGGAATCCGGTGAAAATCCGGTACGGACCCGCCGCTGTGATCGGGGACGAAAGCCGCAGGCTGGTTATTAGTGATTAGTTAATAGTTATTCGTAATCCTAATGATTAGCTTAAAAGCCACTGGGCGACAGACATGGGTGCGGTCATTTGATTTAACCAATAACGAATGACCAATAAACCAATAACTCCTAGCCTGGGAAGGCGCGGCAAGTAGGATGATCCGAGAGTCAGAAGACCTGCCATATATCTGGTTGATTTTGGGGAGAAGGTAAATCCTCAGGCAGATTATTGCTTGAGGATTTTTTTGTTTTAGGAGGGTAAAAATTTGATTGATAGAGAAATTAAACTTGATGAAATTCTGGATGTGATTGTACCGGTTGACATGGAATGGATAGGAAGGGCAAGGGAACATACGGCTCAACTGGTTATGCCTTCGAGGGCGCTGGGGAGACTTCATGATATTTCTGAGCGTTTGTGCGGTATAAATAAAAATCTTAGTCCATCTATAAATAAAAAAGCTGTTCTGGTTATGGCTGGTGATCATGGTGTGGTTGATGAAGGGGTAAGCGCTTTCCCACAGGATGTTACCGGAGCTATGGTTGGTACTTTCCTTAAAGGGGGCGCTGGAATAAATGCAATTTGCCGGCATGTAGGTGCAGAGGTCTGGGTGGTGGATATGGGTATCATACCTGAGTTAGACCCTGATTCAATGGATGGAGGAGATCGTCTTCTGATTCATAAGATTGCAAAGGGGACAGCAAATTTTACAAAAGGTCCGGCCATGACACGTGAGGAAGCTGAGAAGGCGATTTTAACCGGGTTTAAGCTGGCTACCGAGTTTTTCAATAAAGGCGTGGATATTCTGGGTACCGGTGAT
>JAZDMK010000242.1:0-25172 GCA_043800975.1 Bacteroidota bacterium
GCATTTTTATGTTAAAAGAACAAACTATTCAATAAAGATGCAAATCATATTAGATGTTGTTGTATATGAATATTATAGTTTGCCAAAGGTAAAATTTAAATATTAAAATCCAAATTGAATAAATATGTTTGTTTGCAGTAACCCGTAATCATTCAAATCTAATAAACTAACGGGTCTGGCGAACAACTGAGCAGAGTTTAAGATGTAGCGTTCGCAATCATTGAATTTTAATTACGGTCTACACTTCAGGTATCTATAATTCCGGAATTACGCGGCACCAAAATTTTTGTAATTTTGAACACCAGCGGGCATAGCTGTGTTGAAAATAGGAATTAGTAAAAAAACATTCGAAATATCCAATACTGTGAATAAGAAAGAACAACCCAAAAAACCAATGACGCCCGAACAGCTGCAGATGGCCAATGCCAAACTGATGGACCATTTGCAAAAACAGAATTTCGGAAGCATCGAAGAAGTTCAGGAATTCCTCAAGAAAAACATGACCGGCAAACCGATTGATGAAATCGTTCCGGTTAAAAAAGGAAAACTTACAAAGAAAGAAAAAGCCGATGAGCTGATGTATCAGGCATACGAAACGGATAGCGATAAAGGAAAGCAGCTTGCTGAAGAAGCCTTAATGCTGAACCCGTCCAACCTGAACGCCATGATATACCTGGCCGACCTGAAAGAAAGTGCTGAGGAAGCCATTGCATTGTATAAGCAGGCGATGGATATTGCAGAAAAAGAATGGGGCAGCGATTTCATGGAAGAAAGCAGGGGGCATTTCTGGCTGATAAACGAAACGCGACCCTATATGACGGCAAAGCTCAGCTATGCCGACTGCCTCCATGCTATCGGAAAGGAAAAGGAAGCCATAAAAGAATACAACGAACTGCTGGAACTTAACCCGAATGATAGTCAGGGGGTACGTTTTATACTGAACCGGGTGCTTCTGCAATGCAGGAAATACAATGAGTTTGAAGAACTCCTGAAAAAATACGATGATGAACCGGGCGCATCCTGGCTTTTCAATTATGCCCTTTTTCTGTTCGAAACAAAGGGCCCGTCGGCAGATGCTTACCGTGCCCTTTCTGCTGCCGATAAAGCCAATCGTCATGTGATTCCTTTCATTACCGCCCAAAAGAAAATTACAACTGAACCTGACGGATACTTTAGTCCGGGAGATGAAAGAGAAGCCACCTATTATCTGATGGAAAACTTATATACATGGCAATCTTACCCCGGAACGCTGGACTGGATTTTCAATTATTTGGAAAGAAAGAAAAAAAAGAACTGAGGTGATTGGTCCGCTGCGGCGGATGGAATGCTGACGCACGGGCAGCGCTTTTTGCTGGATGTCCGATGCTGCCCGTTCGAACGGATGAACCCGTTCAGCCGGGCGGGGATGCGGGATATGGAAAGGGACGGGAGACCGGAGACGGAAGTCGGAAATGGAATCCCTGCGCACGGGGCTTCGCTTTTTGGTTTTGGGAAAATAGTTGCGGGTGACAGGTTACGAGTGACTTTCCAGCGAAGTACGAAAAAGCTCGAAGTCAGGAGTCGGGAGTCAGAAGAGATGACTGTGAAGCCAATGATGTCGACATTGGGGTGAGTGATATTCCATCGAAGTACGAAATCTCATCGAAGTACGAATTTGTACGAACTTACGGGCAGAGCGATATAAGCAGCATGCCCATAATAATAACGTTTTTCTTCATCCTGTTTTTTTTAGAGTTTAATCCGCAATGGTAATAGGATAAATTGTAATGATCAAATGAATTACACGTGAGGCTATGAAGCAGGGACAAACGGCATTGGTTTAAGGATGAAAAATATTACCCTGTCATGAGATCAGGTCGCAGCCCATTGAGATGAGTTCGCAGTTCAAAGAGTCGGGTTCGCAGTACATTGAGTGCGATCCGCACAGCAATTATCAGGACTTTCCAAAAGCCGACAGGGCAAGCGGTGTTTTAGGCTCAATTAATTAATGTGTTTTTTTAAGCCCCTGATGCCGGAGATGAAACGTCGGCTTTAAGGCTCAGCTTTTCCGGCAAAGTTCTTATAACACCACTGATCGTCTGGTAATAAGGTATACTGCGTTCTAACAATTCTGTATATAAAGCTTCCAGATTCATTGTTTTCTTTTCAGAATTTACTTCTTCGGAAAGCGGCTCACAAATTTCTTTGCGGATACGTCTGAGCAGGTCAATCATTTTATCCTCTTTGCAGTGCCTTGCACCTACGATTATTTCTTCAAAAAATCCGATCAGTATAAAATGCAAAGTGCGGTACTTGAACTCGTGAAACGATGTTGAGACTTTTTTGTAATAAAGATGAAAACCGAACACCGCTTTCATGTTATCATTCATTTTGTAAATAAAACACATTTTTTCAATGGTGTCTTTTTCATTGAATTCTGTGATGAAGGGTATTAAATAAGCATCAACAATATTCTCATCATCGCGTTTTCTCAATTGTGTATTGCCTTTCCCAGCCTTTCTTTCGCCTCTGAAATTCATAAGCGGCAAATCTATAGTAATAATAATATTGAAAGATAGGGGATTTTACGTAAATCGATTTATTTTTTCCAGCTCCGGTAACTTATACAGATAAGCGCAGCTCCCGTGAACAGGCTTTACTCCTGTGTTTTAGAAAGATAAATTACATTCCTGAAACGAACAATGAAAGTCATCTTCTCATTCCCCAAACATAAAACTGAAACAGCCCTGTCACTTCCAAAGTCAGGGATGCCGGATGTTCGTTCCCGGCAACAGATTGGCAGCCTACGCGCCTACAGCCTAAAACCGCGCCCGCTGCATCTTCAGAAACTCACGGTACTGCTTCACCAAACCCTCCTGCTTTTTCGAAGGCTTCAGGCCAATCACTTTGCTCAATTGTTCTTCCGCCTGGTCAAATTTATTCAGCCACAGGTAGGCTTCATACAAGTTGAACCGTGTGGCAATAGCAATGTCCGAATCTAATCTTCCCTTGGTATCCGCCGGATTGTATGCCTTCATTTCTTCTTCCCAGATGGCTATGGCTGCATTGATTTTCTCTTCCGCTTTCTTCCGGTCGGTTGATAATGCATTGAAACCGGATACAATTTCTTCATACGCTTTCTGGTAAGTATCGTAATTGAATTTCTTACTATCAATGCGGTAAATGATGGCTGTATGCTTCAAGGGTGTGTAACCATAATAATCATTAATATACTCCCGTATATACGCCAGATTATCTTCCACAATTTTATCCTGAAACGACATCTTTAGTGCTTTCCGGTCTAAGGTTGGTGCGTAATTGTTGGCTACTTGCGTTTTAAATACTGAGTAGTTGGTCAGATCCTCAAATGTAACATCGAGTATAATTTTTCCATCCGGTGCAATCATCTTCAGATTCATCGGGTGGCGGTATGATATCTCATACCAGTATTTGATAACGGTGCTGGTCTGCTTTGTTTGTGTATTATAAACATTGCTCGATTCATTGCGCAGCACCGGATCCAGAAAGTCGTATCCCAGCATCGTCACAACAAACTTCAAAGCATTCGTATTCGATCTTGGGTATCCGTCCAGCTTCAGGTATGTCTCAGCAAGCATTTGCTTATTGAAGAGTTTGGGATATTCTTCTCTTGTCGGGTAAGGCTTTATCGGAAATTGAACATACGGGTATTGCGGCATTGTGAGTCTTGGATGTTCACTTTCACGCAGTATTCGGTTTTCTACAAAACGTTCCACCTGCGGTTTCTTACGGTATTCCACCATCGCCGAATCGTATTTCGCCAGTGCAATATCTTTTTCACGATTGTATATAACCATCAGCGAATCGAATTTCTTCTGTGCAACAGGATATTTTTCCTCATAAATCTTTAATGAAGTTGCGTAATCCTCTGAACGCAGTTTTTGCATTTCCAACACCCCGTTTTCATAATCCATAATTACTTCCGATGTGTACGCTTTAATATTTTGAGGTAAACCCAAAATCGGATATCGAATATAATCAAACTCTACGGGTTGGTCATCGATCTTTTGTGCGCTTGTGATGACAGGTAATACAAGCATGAGCAATAAAGAGAAATAAGTTTTCATGGGAAAGATTTTATACAAAAATATCATTTTTTCAATTGATTTCCATAAATTTGCTTTAATCTCAAATCTCACTTCCATGAAAAAAATCCTCATCATTTCCGCAGTTTTGCTATCCAGTTTTTCTGCATTCAGCCAGACCATCTCTTGCGACTGGGGCGATGCCTTCACCCGCGATATGGCTACCGACAAATATCGTTTTGTATGTGCCACGCCTTCCGGCGATGAATTTTATTTGCTTCGCAGCTCAGCATCCGTTTCCGATCCGTTTGTATGGCTCGAAAAATACAGCGCTTCGGGTCAACTGTTTTCCAAAACAGTTCCCTGCAATGAAGGTGTATTTCAAAACGGATCTTCTTTTGAAGAAATAATTCCGGCCAAAGATCAGTTCCTGTTTTTCTACCGCGGCTGGTCGAAGGATGAAAAGAAATCTACCTGGAAAGTACGCACCTGCGACATGAATGGTGAATACGCCAAAGACACGAAAGAGCTTTGTTCTCATATTGCCAAAAATGTTAATAAATCCGGCAACTATTATGTCTGCGCTTCTCCTGATGCTTCTCTTTTTGCAGTTCTTATGACTTCACCCAAAGAAAAAGATGTAAAGGAAAAGCTGCTGATTAAAGTATATGATTCAAAAACACTTGCTGAAAAATGGTCGAAAGAAGTAGGCACAGAAGATGAAAGCGGTAAAGGTTCATTTGAAATTGCAATGGACAACCAGTCGAATGTTTACCTTATGAAACGCATGGCTGACGGTGGGAAATGGACCTACAATATGTATGCAATGTCATCATCAGCATCGGCTTTAAAACCGATTACCATGGATCTGCCCGCAGAATGTGACATTGAAACCTATCAGTTCAAAATGACGCCCCAGGGGAATTTGTTCTTCACCGGATTTTATACAACCCGCAAAGGGAATGTTTCTGTAGGTTCCGGAGCATTAACAGGTAGCTTCTGCGTGAAGGTGAATACCACAACACAGACTGCAACATGCAAAGCCAATCCTTTCACCGAACGAATCAGCGGTGGACAGCAGCCTCTGGCTTCCGAAATGAAGATGAAAGATTTAATTGTTTTACCATCAGGAAGCATTTACCTCATGGCCGAACATCAGAAAGAAAGTATTTCTTCCAAAACCGACCAGACTGGAAAAATAATATATGATGGCGAACTACAGAGCAACAAAGTGATTGTTGTGTGTTACAAAAACGACGGCCTTCGCGACTGGGAAGCGACAATCAATAAAAACCAGACCTCACGCACCACCGAGCGCTATCCTGCATTGCGCTGGGATTCCTACACCTGCGGTTTGGTAGGCGACAAGTTGTATTTTGTTTATAATAACCTCAATCTTTCAAGTACCTGGAAGGAAATGAACGGTTCCGTGTGCTCAAGATCTTCTTTTACAAACGCCCGCCAGTGCCCGTTTTTCTATGTACTGGAGGCGAATGGCAACCTGAAGTATGGTGATAAAATGTATGGGCTGCCTTTGTATAATATGCTGACCAAAACCGAAATTCAAAGCCCCGCCATGTTTCCGGTCATCGGCATGGGAACACCCGCCGGCCTGCTGCTCTTCTGCGCTTCCGGTGATGCCAAGCAGCTTGAAATCGGAAAACTGAAAGTGGAATAATCTTTTTCCATTTCGATTAACGTTTACCAATAACCCCGCTTGCCGAAGCAGTCGGGCAGGGTTTACACGATTAACGTATTAACGATTAACCATTAACGTATTAACGATTAACGATTAACGAGCAGAGACTGCGAAGCAGGCGACACATGAGAACACCATTAAAATAAATAGATGGTTCGAGTAATAACGATTATCTTATTACGGGTAAAGTGATAAACTGTCCTTCCTGTGTACAGGCATTGCTTGCTTATATACAGGCATGGTTTGCTTATGTCCGGGAAATGACTGCCTATGTTCGGGCAATGTCTGCCTGTGCTTGGGTAATGAATACCCATGTATGGATATCTATTGCCTGTGTATGGATATTGAATACCTATGTGTGGATATCGCATGCCTGTGTTCGGGTATTGCATGCCTATACAGGGGCATGTAATGCCTATGTATGGGTATTGCATGCCTGTATTCAGACATTGAATGCTTATGTTCAGGCATTGACTGCTTATATACGGGCAATGAATGCTTATGTACGGGCAACGAATACCTATGTTCAGGCATTGACTGCTTATGTACGGGCATCGCATGCCTGTGTACGGGCAATGACTGCCTGTGTATAGGCAACGCATCCCTGCGTTTTGGTTGTGTTTTGATGAATCTTGATGAACAATGTAGTAATCTTCAAGATCCATGTATTGATTTTGATAATCACTACAATGATCTTCAAAGCCCGTGTATTGATTTTGATGATCACTACATTGATCTTCAAAGCCTGTGTATTGATTTTGATGATCACTACAATGATCTTCAAAGCCTGTGTATTGATTTTGATGATCACTACAATGATCTTCAATGCCCGTGAATAGATTTCGATGATCACTACATTGATCTTCAAAGCCCGTGTATTGATTTTGATGATCACTACATTGATCTTCAAAACCCGAGAATTGATTTTGATGAGCCATACAATGATTGCCTAATCCTGAAACAGGTTGTCTTTTCAAGTCCCTTCTCTATGCCTAGAGAAGGCTTGTCCGGCTCTTTGCCTCGGCAAAGAGAGGGGGATTTAGGGATGAGTAAGAAAACTACAAAGTAAGAAAAAGACGAAAAGTAAAAATAGAAAAAGTATTTTTTGTACGCGATACAGTACCCCCTCTGTCAGCCCGGCTGACATCTCCCCCTGCAAGCAGGTGGAGTTATTATGTAGTTGCTGCGCAACGATTGTTTGCTCGCGAACGAGGCGTTCAGAAATTAAAATCTTCTGCTTCGCCGCTGAGCTTACGGCCCATCAAAAAGTTTTCCTTAAAGAGGTTGTTGATATAATCGGCCCTGAAATCCTTCATCAGTTCATCATAACTTTTGCCACTTGTGATTCCCATATCATGGTACATCAGGTATTCCTCATACACGGTGTCCAGTTCGCTGGCAACAATACCGTTCACATATTGCCTTGCACAAAGTACAATGGCTTCGCGCCACTCCATACCCCCCGGCATGTAAACCGGTACATCGGCTTCCTGAAGCGTATATACAGCATCTTCTACCGTTTCATCGGGTATCTGGTATTCATCCTTTTCTTCTTTATCGTGCAATGCACATTGCAACCTGAACAGCTCTTTAAAATACGGATCGGGTTCATAACGCAGGGCGTATTCATACATCTCTTTATAACCGGCAAAGAGGTGCTTGGGCGGAGGAACAAATGGCGGGGGCGGATTCTTTTCCAACTCTTCCTTTCGCTTCTGTGCAAGATATTTCCTGCCGATTTCCATATAGTATTCTTCCTTATCACCCCGCAGGTCGGGCAGCAGAAGCAGCGCGCCCGTGCCCATGTGGCCGTCGTAATACTCATACCATTCGGGCATAAACTCACGATCCCCCTGTTCGTTTTTCTTCATGATTTCTTCAAAATTTTGCCACCCCCACACGTTTTCGTGCCAGTCGGCAAAATTATTGCTTCGCAAAAAATGCTTCATCACATCGATCTCCTGCCTGCTGATCAGGGGAAGAAAAGGACAGGAACGTATGTGTGATTCCCAGAAATTAAAGTCAATCGAAATTTCAATTTCCTTAATATCCAGTTGCCCGGCCCTCCATTGCAGCTGTATATTGAAGAGCTGCTTGTGCCGGATCATGTCGAGCATCTCTTCAGTCTGGCTCCGGTATTTTAACTCTTTGCTGTTTCTCTCCTCGTCGGTGGTGTATTCGTAATGCTCTGCCAGACGCGTCTTTGCTTCAGCATACGATAGCAGGAAGTAGTCGACGGTATCGGGATCGTACTTCTTGAAAAAAAAACGGTGTGTTTTGTTTTGTTTCAGTTCAGTCAGAAAAGTCTGCTTCAGATCTTCAAAAAACTGTTTGCGCTTAATGTAGTTGGCCGGGATCTGATCCTTGCCATACTTGAAATTGTCGAAGTTCATGGCATTCGAATTTGTATTCAAACAAAGATAACGAAGGATGATACGAAAACGTATGTATGAGAAGGAGTTTTTAAGGATGTGGAAAAAGATTCGAATGTAGTTTGCTTTTTTACATTTTTTTAACAAACAGTACGTCCTGAACGCTTGATTTTGTTGCATTATTTTCGTATATTCGTAATTCAAAAGAATAGTAACCAAACGCAGCAGCTAATGATTATACATCTACCCTAACCATTTTCAGGAACAGAATTGCACATCAAAGTGCTTATTCCTGTAAATATAAAATGCAGAATCATGCGTACCTGGGTATTTATCGACGGACACAACTTTGATCACCGGCTGGAGGAGCGGGGGCTGCTACCCTGCACCTGGTGTAACTTTGCAAAGCTGGCGACATTGCTGAAAAAACAAAACGACATCATCTCTCGCATACTCTATTTCACAACAGAGGTAAGCGAACGCTTCATTGCCGATGCAAACGGCGAAGTTGCGGCCCAGCAGTTCTGGCTGGCTGCCGTAAAAACCGTGATCCCTGAAAAGGATATATACTACGGTAAATACATACGCCCGAACAAAAGACGGGTTGAAAAAATGACCGACACACACATCACCATGCAATTGTTGCTGAACATGAATCAATTCGACAAAGTGATTGTAATCAGTGGCGACATGGACTTCTGGCCCGTTTACAAATACCTGAAGGAAAACGGAAAGGAAGTATGGGTTTACTCACCCGACAAGCCTAAATCGACGAAGTATCACGAGCGTTATATTCTTGAAGACTATTGCCGGAAGCGCAACATTACATTCCATTTGCTGGATGATAAAGTACTGAGGGATGCACGCTTTAATGACATTGTTCGCGATGCCGAAGGCATTGCAGTTGCGCAGTGTGAAGAGCGGCAGAAACTTCCGGTTACAACGATTAAAAAATTTAACAAAAAAAGAATCCCGCCAACCGGCAGGATTCTTTTTCAACCATTAAAATTGCAGAAGAAAAAAACTTCTGCCTGTTAAATTATTTTACAAGTAACTGGCGATTCAGTATATGATCGTTCGATTTTAAACGAAGTATATACATGCCGGCCCGTTGAGTTGAAAGATCGATCACTTTACGATCTGTCATGTTTGTACTAAGTACAACTTCGCCCAAAGCATTGATCACCTGAACAGCATACGTGCCGCTGGTTTCCACGTTAAACATTCCTTCCGAAGGATTCGGATAAATGTTCACTGAAGGAAGACCCGCTTCATTTACACTTACGATATCCTGCGTCAGATAAGCCGTGTCGGCCTGTGTGCCGGAGCTGAGAATAATCATCGCCGTGCGAATGCTTCCGCTACCGTTGGCAGTATATACTGCATTCAGAAGTCCGTCGCCGGTTCCGCTGGCAGGTACAGTACACCAAACCTGATCGGAAGTAGCAGTCCAGTTTGTGTAGCAGGTAACGTTGAAATCAATGTTGCCGGCGCTGTTATCCACATTCTGAATGGAAGGATTAATCGCAAGGAAGTAGGTGGTGAATGTTGAATCAGCCCCATAATAAGGTGTTGCACCTACCATACCTACAAAACGGAAATGATACGTGGTATTGGGAGTCAGTCCGTTGATGGCTGCGTTAAAAGAAACCGGAGCCATGCCATCGGCAGTGGTGTCAACAGGAGATACCATGGTTCCGTATGAAACGGATGTGCCATATTCAAAGTATGCATCGGTAAAAGCAACTAAGTTGGGGTTGATGGTTCCGTTGAGCTGAGCACTGGTGAAACCAACGATGGTTGCTGCATTGGTAACAACAGTAGGATTAGCAAGTACATGAATAATCACTTTCCAGTCGGTGAAAATGGAATCTATACCGTTCACGTTTTCGCGAACCACATGATAAATAATGGTATCGCCATCAGCGAGTGTGTATGTGTTAACACCGGAGGTTTGCAGAACATTATTCACCGAAGCTGTAGATAGACCATGATAGTCACCCAGCGTGAATGTGGGAGCAAGGCCGGTAAGTGTGGCTGAATTTGGGAAGTTGACGTGAATTTCGTTTAGAACCGTATCGATCGGAGAAGTAGTACCTCCGGGGATGCTATATGCAGAAATATCGGAACTTGCAATTTCAAATGCATACAAGCGGAAGCTCTGAGAAACACCACCCAGAATCACCGATCCGGGGATCGCTTCATCCGATGAGAAACCGCCACCAGCGATAGCTCCTGCAGTGAGAATTTCGGGAATATCCTGAACAACATTATGGTCCACAAGAACAGTACCGTCAGCAATTTTAATCCATACAAGCTGATTTCCCTGATTATGCTGTGAAACACCCACGATATAAGGTCCGCCGGGTGTCCAGTAATCATAAGCTAAACCACCAAAACCATACAAGCCAGCGTTGGGGTTGACTACAGTCTGAAGGGTTGCTCCTGAGTTTTTGTTAACCAACAGAATATTTTCGGTTCCTGCATTCCAGTTGCAAACCCAGAAAGCATTATTTATAGGATCATAATCCGAACCACGTACACTGATTGCAGTGGTGTAATTGCTAACTGTGTAGACTGTATCGTTGGCAGCTATGGTGTCCTTATAAAGCATCGCTGTGTTTGATCCGCCATAGATATAGTTTGTGTCAGCCGATAAATCGCGATACCCGGAATGGGACTTCATGGTTAAAGTGTCGATGACTGCCCCTGTATTATCCAGCATAAAGATTTTATTTGTATTCCACTGGGAAAGCAGGTAGTTGCCGTCTTTATATACCGGACCGTAGCAAGCCGAAAAAGCCTGGGTATTGAAGTTTACAGCCAGCGGATAGAAAGGAGCATATTTGGTGTAGGAATAAACTACCTGATTGTTCGCTGCATTAACGTCTCCCGGGTAGGTGTGGAATGCTGTAATGCCATATACGCCGGGGGTTGGTGAAGAAACTGTCTGTGCAAAAGTGTAGAGATACTCATCTCCGTATTGCAAAGTATCACCTACAGGGGTTGTTTCGTTATAGGTTGTGCTGTTGAACGTGAATGAAACCGGAATTTCGGTTGCCGGGTCAGTTCCCATATTTTTAATTCGTACAGTCACATTATTCGAAGGATTATAGCCAGTAACCGGACTTGTAACAGCCATCATGGCGATGTCCTTGGCAAGGGGTATTTGATAGCTTACAACAATATAGGGTTTGTTTGTTTCCTGCCATCCGTCAAATCCAAGATAGTATCCGGCCGCTGTTTCATATTCCCACAAGCCGATACCAAACCAGTTGTCAGGAGCATTGGCCATAACATCGGTATTGGCCGCAGCACCCAGATTCTGTACAAACCAGCCCGGGCTCGGGAAATTGGAAGTATAGGCGTAATATATATCTCCGTCTTTTGTGTCGTTGTAAAGTGCATTGGGCAATGCCAGCATGGGGTCGTTTTCCAGCGACATTACTCTGAAATACGCATAATTGTCATTGTTTACATAAGCATGCAGCTGAACGTTTGAAACAAAGGCATTATCCGGCAGGCCTGTTGTATTGAACTTCATCCAACCGGTTGTGTCTGCAACGCCTGTCGCACCTGAAACAACGCGCACATAACTGTTGTTGACAATACTTGAACTGTCAACTGTTCCGGTCCAAAGGGGAGTGAGCTCCGTGTAGAAAGTATCTATAATAACGGGTTGGGTTTTGGTAATATTTAATTTCAGGGTATCGTTCGTCGTGTTACCATCACCTGATAAAGCAACAGCGCCCATACAGCTGTATGTCTGATATATGCCCATGTTGGCAGTGGTTGTAAAAGTATAATTCTGGGTTGCGCCAGCATTGAGAGTTCCCGGAATGTTTTGTGTGGTGAAGGATGAGCCTCCGTTTACAGAATACGAAATATCAAAGCCGGTAGCATTGGCAGTTCCAAGGTTGGTTACAGCAATTTTTACAGTATCCGTTGCATCAATATCTGATCCGTTTGCAGGAGCTACCCAACCGGTAACCGAAAGATCATTGGCCAGTAATAAATCGGCAGTTACAACCAGATTGTCCAAATGACAGTTGTTTCCATATTTTGATATAAACAAAAAGGCAACATACAAGGTAGCCTGATTGTTTGCCCCGGCGGGTAGTGTAATGGACTGGGCAGTCCAGCCAGCAGTAGCAGAGTAACGACCCCTTCCTCCGGCGGTGTTCCATGTCGTACCATCGGTTGACCATTGTACATAAACACTGTCGCGGTTGCCCGAATAAGCAGGATCCATCAGCCAGTCGAAGTTAACTTTGGTGTTGATGTAACCGACCGTAGAGAATGATGTAGTCTGTGCCAGCCTCACATTGTTGCCTGCTGCGGCATCGTATGAGTTGAAGCGTGCCATGTGTGTTCCTTCGGTAGGAACATATCCGGATGGATAGGTCGAAGTAGTAACAAAAATAACATCACCTGTAGTTCCCAATACATCTACAACCGACCAACCAGTGGGCACTGAGCCTCCGTTGAATCCTTGGGAAAGTACATTGGCTTTGGTGGCATTCACCTGAGTGCCGATGTATTTGTTTTGAGGAGCCCTGTCGTACTTAAGTTCTTTTTCCTTTTCGATGAGTTTTTTGTCAATGGTTTGTGCAAATCCAGGACTGAAAATGCAAGCCAGAAACATCATCGTTAATAATTTTAATTTCATCTTTGTTTACTATTTGTTTTTATTTGCGGCAAAAATACTGTTTTTTTTAATAACAAATAACGGCGTTCAACATAAGCTATATGAACTTTGTGTTGTATAATAGTTTGTGTTTAAAATTGATTCGGAATTCGTCCAAACAACGGAACAGGAAAATAGGTAGCAGGAATGTCCAAAACAAAAAAAAACTGCGCACGGGCTTATTAGAAAGCATAGCTCTCCCATAATATCGCGCAACTGTCTTGCAAGATCGTAGAATGAAAAAAATTATTTCCCAATCATCCTTTTTACTTTCCCTTTTCCCTGCGGACCAAACTTATATACTTTTCCGCTGCTCATTGTTATCTGCAACCCTGCAAAGATGCCCGTTTTCACCTTGGCGATATCCGAATTGAGAATGCTGAAGCTGATCGGGTTTTCGATAAACATGGCCTCTACCTTGGTTTCAAAATCCTGCAGCGAGCTGCATTCGCTACCTATCTTGCGCACCTCGTCGGCATACTTGCCAAAAAGTTTCAGCTTGGCAAATTCATCTTTCGATTCCTGCCAGCTGTCCTTGATGCTTCCTTCGCCCAGCCCGCTCATCTTCGCCATTCCGTCGGCATGGTCGATGACGTTGAAAATAACGCGGTTTTTGGTTGCAATCATGTTGCCTGCCTGCTGGTTGAAACGGCTGCCATCAAACAATGCCGCACGCCTTACAATAACATAATCCTGATCTTCGATGAGTGCCATAATTTCAGATTTTAATGAGAATATAAATGGTTTTGAGACAATAAAAATATGAAAAATATCAATTGTTTTGTCGACCACCCCCCTCCACTTCGTGGAGTACCCCTCCTCTCCAGGAGTGGAGCTTTTATAGAATTGTGTGGTGGATGCTAAAAAATAAAGTTTAAAACTTCACGGCACGTATACATTTCTCAAACTGCATCAGCTGATCATCGTCGAATTCCATATGGGTTACGAAGCGCACTAGCTGTTTCCCCATGCTTACACACAGCACGCCATGCTCAGCCATCACCGATACAAAACGCTCGTCGGTAATATGAGCGGGCAGTTCGATGATCACGATGTTGGTTTCTACCGGATACAACTTCTCGGCAAAGGCTGCCGATGAAACGATCTGCGCAATAGCTTTGGCTCTGCGGTGATCATCCTTCAATCTTTGAATATTATTATCCAATGCATAGATGCCGGCAGCAGCAAGGTATCCGGCCTGCCGCCATCCACCGCCCATCAGCTTACGGAAACGCCTTGCGTGCAGTATCGTTTGTTTGCTGCCCAGCAGCAGCGAACCCACAGGGCAGCCGAGCGACTTGGACAGGCAGATGGAAATACTGTCGAATATCTTTCCGTATTCTTCCGGCTTTTCGTTTGTTTCGGCCAGTGCGTTGAACAGGCGTGCCCCGTCCAGATGCAGCTTCAGCCCGTGCTGCAGGCATACGGTTTTTATCTTTTGTATTTCGGAGAAATCATAAATACTTCCGCCGCCTTTGTTGGCGGTGTTTTCGAGCGACACGAGCCGGGTGACTGCTTTGTGTACATCGGCGGGATCGTTGATGGCCCGCTCCACCTGCGCTGCACTGAGACGCCCGCGATCGCCCTGCAGCGTCTTCACGGAGGACAAAGCATTGACGGCAATCCCGCCACCTTCGTACTGAAACACATGCGAGCTGACATCGCAGATGACTTCGCTGCCGGGGCTGCAGTGGGTGCGGATCGCAAGCTGGTTGGTCATCGTTCCTGATACGCAGAAGAGAGCAGCCTCGGTGCCGAACAGGGCGGCTGACTTGGCTTCCAGCGCATTGACAGTGGGATCATCTTCAAACACATCGTCGCCTACTTGTGCGCTCAGCATTACGTGGAGCATGGGGGGCGTGGGTTTTGTGATGGTGTCGCTGCGGAGGTCGATGATGTTTTTATTCATAATTGCTTTAAGAAAGTAGTAAGTGCCGTTCAAAATTAATATTATTTATTTTCTTTTAACATTTTGTTATAACTGATGATGCAAAGAATTTCCATATTTTCGCACTTCATTGAAAGCCCCTGCATGAAGCCTTTGCGCCTGATATATATTTTTACTCTGTTTGGTTCTCTTCTGTATCCTGCATTAGGAAAGGGGCAGACGCTGACCATCAAAGTAAGGGATGATGCCCGCAAAACCATACCCGGTGCCGTAGTTCAGTTGAAATCGTTCAGCGACAGCACAAAGAAATACGCAGCAACAGCTGATGCTACTGGAGTTGCCACATGGCCGAAGATCGACGACGGAATGTATCTTGTTAAAATCACCTGCATGGGACAGCAGGAGCTGAACCGTAACATAAACGTGAAGCCGGGGCAGCGCAGCTTCGATTTCGAAATGAAAAAAGGCACCCTGATGCTGGGTGAAGTGAACATCAAAGTTGCGAAGCCGCTCATCAGCCAGCAGGACGACAAGATGATTATCGACCCCAAGCCCATGGTGAGCATCAGCAGCAATACGCTGGAGGTACTCGAAAGCACGCCCGGCCTTTTTGTGGACAATGAAGCGGGCATTTATCTGAACAGCGCAAACCCGGCAGTGGTATACATCAACGGACGCGAGCAGAAGATGGGTAAACAGGATGTGATGAACCTGTTGCGCAACCTGCCTCCCGGAAGTGTTGAACGAATTGAAGTGATTAAAACGCCCGGTGCACGCTACGATGCGGCCAGCTCGGGCGGGATCATCAACATCATCTTGAAAAAAGGATACAAGGTGGGACGCTTCGGTAATTTCAACCTGGGCGCCAATCAGGGGAAGATGGGCGGACGTTTTGCCGGCTTTACATACAACAACAGCGGTAAAAAAAGTAATTACTATTTAAGCGGCAACTATAACCATTACGGCATGCAGGAAGAGGTAAACGGAACACGATATCTCGGATTGAACGACACGATGTGGGTGCAGAACACCGTGAGTAAACAGGCGAGTGACATGGGTTACAGCACCTACGGTATTTCGTATGAGATCAATCCAAAAATGAATTTCAGCTATGACGGAAGGGTTGGCTATACATTCAAAAAAAGCGATGCGCTGAGCGGAAGCCGCATACAGAGCCTTTTGCCCGATACCCTGATGCTGGGAGAAGATAAGGTGAACAACAAATTTAATATGTTTAACCTGAGCCAGGATTTCAGCCTCACGCGAACGCTGGATACTTCCGGCTCTGTGTGGGACAATAAATTCAGTTATAATTTGTCGGATAATCATTCGGATCAGGATTACAGTTCAGAATACACAATCCCGGCATCCATAAGCAGTGCCGGCAACGGAACGAATGCGCAGCAGCGCCATTTCCTTTTGTTTCAGAGCGATCTGGATTACACACTTCCTTTTAAAATAAAACTGGAAACCGGCATCAAGAGTACCTGGCAGGGTTTCCGCAGCAACGCTGATTATTATTCGCTGAGTGGTAGCACTGAAATTCCGGACAGTTCGCGAAGCAATACGTTCAGATACCGTGAAGGGATCAATGCGGCTTATGTGCAGGCATCGCGAACCATCTGGGGCGGTTTTGTGCTGAAAACCGGTTGCCGGTTGGAGCAGACGTATATGAGCGGTCATCAGACGCAGCCCGCCGACACCACCTTCACGCTGAACCGCGCCGATCTTTTTCCTTATGTATATTTCAGCCGCGACCTTCCGAAAATCATGGGAATCAAACTGAAGTTTTACATGATCTACCGAAAAACCATTACCCGTCCCGATTACCAGATGCTGAACCCCTATAAAAAGTATGTGGATCCTTTGCTGTATGAAAGTGGTAATCCGCGTCTGAAGCCGCAATTCGCCGACAATGTGGAGGTGAACGTGAGCTTCGACGACATGCCGATTTTTGCTATGGGAAGAAATTACACGCATGATATTTTCTCCGGTGTTGTATACTCCGACAGCAGCAACAGCAATGTTGCCGTGAGTACGTATGATAACCTTGGAAAAAGCACGGAGACGTATTATAAGTTCATGATCGGCATTCCACCCGGCGGAAGGTATTTCTTTGCAATGGGCGGGCAGTACAACTTAATGGAGTACAACGGCTGGTACGAAGGAAAACCTTTGCAGTACCAACGCGGAAGCTGGCGCTTCTTCACCTTTCATTCGCTTACACTTTTTAAAGAAACGAAACTTACTGTCAGCGGATTTATGATGAAGGGCGGGCAGCAGGGCTTCTACGAACTGAGTGATTTTGGTTCGCTCAATGTGGGACTGACACAGACGCTGATGAAGAAAAATCTGATGATCACCGTGAATGCCCGCGACATACTGCATACGATGAAAACCGAATTCAGCATCAGTCAGGGCGGGATACGCAGCTATGGTGACCGTTATGGAGATAATCAGCGTTTCGGAATCAACATACGCTACAACTTTGGCCTGAAGAAGAAGACTGACCGGAAAGGGTTGAATGGGATTGAGGAGGATATCTGATCAGTGTGTAAGGATTGAAATTGAGGATTAATAATGCCGTTTTTACATAGGCAGATCAGCTTTTGAAAATTATTTGAGAACGTTGACAGGGATTCCTTTATTAAAAGGAAGATTAAAAAAAAATGAAATGTTAAATCCATAAAGAGTAAACCTATCCTCTATGAACCTGGAATTTTTCATTATTCTAGGTTTAATCCGACCATTATATATGGAACCGTAAATAGATGGCATGATCTTCAGGTTTCTGAAATGTAATAAATAGCCGATTGAAGAGGTTAGGCTGATTTCAGGATGTCTGAAGATATCTATTCCCACAATATAATATTTTACATCGGTGAACCCTGCATTAATGCCAAAAGAGCTATAAATTCCATTCTCATTTTTTTCCGTGCGAATAAGAGTGCTAAATCTTAAATTCAATGCTGGATAGAAGGCTTCAATCTTTTCGGTTGAATCCATATGATAAACATGGCTGTTGACAATCTTTCTTCCCGAGAAGTTTCTTGAAGCACACCTGTGGTTGAACGATGCGCCAAGAGCAAGACTGAATGTGTGATTTTCATTTGCTTTTCCCAATCTTCTGTATCGAGTTACTTCAATCGATTCGCCAATTTTTCCTTTGTAAGTGACATTATAAATTTCTTCAGTGACTGGGCCATACTCCATAATACTATAGGAATAATAGTCTTCGCTTTTAATTAAAGGGTGATAAAAATTAACACCAGCACTAATTCCCCATGCTCCCTTGCGATCAGGTAGAACTTGAGAAAAAGCAATGTTAGTCAGAAAAATGAAAAAAAGTAAAAGTTGAATTTTTTTCATTGGGTGGAATTTGTATCAAATATACAAAAAAAAGTTAAAATTAATTTTTATGAAAAAAAAGAGAGAAAGCTAACACATTTGCCCTTTTAAAAATACTATGGCTGCTTCACCTTTAATCTCAATCCCTTCATACAACTCCAGATCGGAGCAGTGCGCATGTGTTTTAGCGGCGATTACTGATGCAGCATCAGGGTTCCAGATGACCATGTCTGCATCTGCTCCTTCAGCAATGACGCCTTTTACAGGATACATATAAAAAATGCGGGCGGGGTTTTCGCAAAGCAGTTGAACCATTTTGTTCATCGTAATTTTATTTTCCAGCACTCCATATGTATACATCAATGATAAGCGGTGTTCGATACTTCCCGCGCCATTGGGGATGCGCGTGAAGTTGTCTTTGCCCTTGTTCTTCTGACTTAAAAAGAAAGGGCAGTGATCTGTTGCAATTGTATCGATCGTGCCTGCAGCAACATGCATCCATAGTTTTTCTGTATTCTCTTTCGTGCGAAGCGGAGGGCTGAGCACCGCTGTGGCCGCTTGTTTCCAGTCTTTCGAATATTCTGAATCATCTTTCAACAAATAATGCGGACAGGTTTCTGCAAAAACGGAAAGTCCTTCAGCTTTGGCTTTATGAATCAGATCGGCAGTTTCAGCGCATGAAACGTGAACAAAATATACGTTGCATTTTGTTTTGCGGCACAGGTCGATCACCTGGACGGCCATGCTGTATTCGCTTTCCGGAGGACGTGATAAAGCATGATACTGTGGCGTTGTTTTGTTTTGAGCTATAAAATCTTTCTGCAGTGCATCAATCATGTTTCCGTCTTCGCAGTGAATTAATAGCGTAGCGCCGCTAGGAGCAAGTATCTGCATTAGTTTTTCCAGTGTACTTAATTGTATTCCGATCGAATTTAAATACGCAAGATACACTTTGAACGACGTGATTCCTTCTTCCTGAATCAGTTTTTCAATTATCGCTGCATCACATTGTTCATCGGATGTAATGCCCATGTGAAAGGAATAATCGCAGCAGGAGGTAGTGGCTTCTTTTCTTCTGGCATACAAAGCATCCAGCAATGATTCTTCTTTTCGGGGTGTAACAAAATCGATGAAAGTGGTTGTTCCTCCCAGCAAAGCGGCACGCGATCCCGTAAAGAAAGTATCTGAAGAATCACCTGCGGGCGTGGGCAATTGCATGTGCACATGCGGATCGATACAGCCCGGCAAAATGTATTTTCCTTCTGCATCAATCACTATGGCTTCTTCAGGTGTCGGAATGTTATCGGAAATTTCAGCAATCATATTCCCAATGACAAGAATATCGGATTTGAAAGATTTGTCAGCATTGACAATAGTTCCGTTGCGTATGAGAATAGGCTGCATCAGGGATTCAGTGTGAACTTTCCGTTTGAAAAAGTATAACTTCCCAGATCAAGCGATTTGTCTCCGGTAGTCATATCCTGTGTAATGATTTTGATGGAAGTGCCATAACGCGGAATAACGTACTGGAAATACATATCTTCGTACCATTCGTCTTTCCCGTATTTCTTTGCATATCGGGTTTTCATTTCTTCCAGCGTAACATCCTTGAAAACATCTTTTGTAACGTCCTTCCAGTTGCTCCCGTCCAGTTCCCAGAAGTGAATGTCATTATCGCAAACCGGTCCGCAGGAAAAAACACAGATACAGACAAGATAGGACTTATCCGGTTTTTTTAAACAGGGCCATTTCGCCCCAGCCTTCCCAGAAAATTTCTTTGTATTGTCCGATTTTCAGCCATCCGTTTTTAATGTCCAGTTCGCTGATGAGTTTCTGTTTGGTTTCCTTGTCATAATCTTTTTGAATAGGGCACCAGAGAGAGCTTGGGAGGGCATAAAAATAATCGTCCACAGTTTTCAGAGCCGGTTGCTGTGCAAATGCCGGAATAACTGCAGAAACAAAAATGAAAGAAAGAAAGAAATTTTTCATAGGATTACAGTTTTGACCAAAGTTTAACAGCAGCTTTTCGTGCGTCTGTCATGAGCTGATGAATATTTGCCGTTAGCAGTGTTCTGTCTTTTACAATCAGTTTTCCCTGCGAAATCACATGGCGGATATTTGTAGAATTCATTGCATACATCAGGTGCGCAGCGAAATTATCGGTGTTTATTTCAGTAGGTGAAGGATAATCCAATACCACCAAATTGTTTGCGGCGTCTCCTTTAAAATTATTTTTCTGAATGTAAGAATGCACTCTTCTCAAACGCTGATAAATTTGAAGGGGTGAAGCGGGAGCGCCTGCAAAATATGCAGCCTGCGCCGATTTGATCATGTCAGAATGCATGCCGTCGGTGCCGAGCATTACTTTATCTTCAATCAATTTTGAATCATGAAAACCGACCCGGTTATTGAGATTACTGTCTGGATTCTGAACCACAGTGCAGGGCGCAGCGGCAAGAATTTTTCTTTCTTTCTCGTTGATGTGAATACAGTGAGCGAGAATGGTTTTGGGCATGGATAAAACACCGGCATCGGAAAGTCTTTGTATGACTCGCTTATCGTGATAAGCAATGCAGTGTTCCTGATCGGAAATATCTTCAGCAGTATGAATATGAATTCCGGAATTATACATTCTAGCTAAGTCCACAGCAGCCTTCAATGTTTCAGAGCTAACCGTAAAGGAAGCATGCAACCCAACGAGTCCCTGGTTTTCTGAAAGGTATTCATCCGTTTCCAGCAGGCCGGCAGCTGCGTCTTTCAAACCATTGCGATCCGTAATTTCATAACACAAAAGGTGTGCGATTCCGATTTCTTCAAAAGCTTTTGCAATAATATTCAGAGAACCTTTAATGAAGGAAGGAGAGGAGTGGTGGTCGATACAGAAAGTAACACCGTTTAATGCACAAAGTGCAGCTGTGACTTTTGCGGAATGATACACGCTTTCTTCATCGAGTGCACGATCGAGTCGCCACCATATTTTTTCAAGGATTTCAGGAAAGTTTTTAGGTGATTCTGCGGGTTGCTTCATTCCCCGTGCCAGTGCTGAATAAGCGTGATGATGGCCGCATGCAAAGGCATGTGTGACAATCATGCCTGAACAATTCAGTAAGGTTGCTGATGGAATATTTTCACCGGAATGAATAAGACGAATATCTTCTTTTCCTTCTTCAATTAAAACATCACAAGGCGTGAAAGAAAGTTTTTCAGAATCGAGAAAAAGTGCGTTTTGTAATAAAATGTTCATCTAAAAAGTTTTTATTTTTTTTGCCACGGAAACACTAAAACACAGAAGTTCACAAAAAAATTCAGCAAGCTTCTGTGGATTTCTGTTTCTCTGTGATTCAGTGGCGAGTATTTAAATAATGTAAGAAACAAAAATACAACATTATTAAATCTGTTAATGTGATTTGGAGGATTAACATTAAATGTTTAACATTGTAGTCTAAGCGCAGCAGATGGAACTGAAAGATTTTTCAAAAATATTGAAGGAAAGCTTTTCTGGAAATACAGAAGAAGTAATAATTGAGAAGCTTGAAAAGCAAAAGGGAGAGAGCAAAAGGAAGCGCAAGCAACCTTCGGTTCATTATGAACCTATAGAAAGCAGCAGTGATTTTGAATTTCTTTCTGCGTCCGGGCTTGATTTTTTAAATCTTCCGGAAGATGAAAATATTTATTCGCTGATTGCTGCCCGAGTGAATCAGATTGCCGAAAAGGCAATTGTGCTGATCAATTCGTTTGACGAAAGGTCTCAAAGTTTTACATGCGAGGCAATATCCGGGATGCCCGCTTTTGGAGAATTTTTATTCAGGTCGTCAGGAAATGAAATTGTTGGATTGACTTCAGTCATGGAAGATTCAATCCGAAGGAAGCTGATGGCGGGTCGATTGCTCAAAGTGGAAAAAGGAATTCACGAAATTTCGATGGAGAAGATTCCTATAAAACTTTCAAAGGCCATTGAGAAATTTCTTTCAATAAAATATATTTATGGCGTTGGTTTTGTTTTCAAGGGAAAGCTGATTGCAAGCGGTCTGATATTTTTTCAAAAAGATAATTTTCTTGAATGCAGAAAGCTGATGGAAGCCTATATTTTTCAGGCTTCTGTTGCTATTCAACACAGAAATGCAGAAATGCAGCTCAGAAGCAGTGAGGCGAGGTATCGCTCCATTTTTGAAAATGCAGAGCATGTGTATTATGAGTCTGATATGAATGGAATTCTGCTTGATGTCAGCCCTTCGGTATACAGTTACACAAAGTACAAACGTGCTGATTTAATTGGCAGAAGAATTACAGAATTGTTTCAATCGCCTGATGTTCATATCAATCTGCTTGCAGAAATTATGAAGGAGAAAAGGATGGTTGACCGGGAAATTGTATTGCTTGATAAAGACGGAAAACCGCTGGATGTTTCTCTTACTACTTCTATTGTTTACGATGAGAAAAACAAACCCGTTAAGAGAGTTGGTTTTTTAATTTTTATTACTGAGCGTAAAAAAGTAGAGAATGAATTGCGCGACAGTGAGCAAAAATACCGCACCATGATTGAGCAAAGCAACAATGTGGTGTATATTTACGATAAGGACAGTTTTCTGGATTTTAGTGATAATATGAGCCACTTTCTGGAGTATTCAAAGGATGAGTTTGCAAAGATGAATATCTGGCAGTTGTTGCATCCTGATGACTTTGAAAGAGTTGTTGGTTATGGAAAAGCGCGAATGAACGGGCAGCCTTCACCGAATGAATATCAGGCACGCATCATGACAAAAACAGGAAAGACGAAGCATGTTGAATTTTCTGTTGCTGAAATCATGTATCAGGGAAAGCCGGCCATTATGGGAACCGCGAAGGATATTACCGAACGTTTTGTCATGCTGGAAGCTTTAAAGGAAAGTGAAGAAAAATACCGCGCCATAGTTGAGCAAAGCAATAATGTAATTTATATTTATAATAAAGACAGCTTTCTTTATTTCAGCGATAACATGAGTTACTTCCTTGAATACTCGAGAGAAGAATTGTCTAAGATGAACATCTGGCAGATGCTGCATCCGGATGATTTTGAACGTGTGGTTGGTTACGGAATAGCGCGCATGCAGGGCAAGCCCTCGCCCAGTGATTATCAGGCGCGTATCATGACAAAATCTGGAAAGACGAAGCATGTTGAATTTTCAGTTGGAGAGATTACCTATCAGGGAAAGCCCGCCATCATGGGGACTGCGAAGGATGTTACCGAAAGGGAAGTGATGCATGATGCGTTGCGCGAGAGTGAAGAAAAATATCGCGCAATTGTGGAGCAAAGTCATGATGTTATATACATTCACGACAATGAACATTTTATTTTCTTTAACTCAAAATTAGGGGAAGTGTCAGGATTCTCTGACGAAGAACTTCGTGAGATGTATATTTTTGATATCGTGCATCCCAGGGATAGAGAGCGTTTAAAAGATATGGCTGTAAGAAGAATGGCCGGTGAGGATGTTCCCAGTACATACACATTTGATATTATCGCAAAAGACGGGAGAACCCTGCATATTCATTTTTCTATTTCTATGGTTGATTATTTAGGAAAGCGTTGTTATCTTGGATTGGGCAGGGATATTACGGAAGAAGTTGAAATGCAGAAGACACTTCATGATACTGAGCTTCGATATCGTGAATTGATTGAAAATGCAAATGATATCATTCTAACGATGGATGTGGAAGGAAAAATAACTTCTGTGAACGACAGAGCCGCGAAGCTTTTGGGCTATAATCTGGCTGAACTGGGCAACTGGCATTTCAGCTCATATCTGACGCCTGAATCTAATAAAATGGTTACAGAGCAGGTTCGTGCTATTTTGGGCGGGGCACCGCTGGAGCCTGTTTATGAAGTGGAAGCTCTGTCGCAGGATGGGGATATAAGGAAGTTTGAAGTGAATGTTAACTTAAGACAATCTGCAGATGCTCCTCCGGAATTTTTCTGTATCGCTCGTGACATAACAGAGCGCAAGAAAATGATGAATGCTCTGCGCGACAGTGAATACAAATACAGAGTGCTTGTTGAGAATATTTCCGACATTGTTTATTTGTATGATATCAAAGGAAATATTATTTACGTTAGTCCAAACGTAAAAAAACTGTTTGGATTTGAAGCCGAATCACTGATTGGGCGTAACTTTATTGAATTCATTCATGCTGATGATGTGGATTCAGTGATTGGCGATTTTAAAACTACGATTGAAAGCAAACATGGAATGTCAACCACATTCCGGTTCATCAACCACAAAAGCGGGAAAGAATTTCATGTTGAGCAACACGGCAATGTGATTCTGGATCCGCATGGTGAAGTGCAGATGATTACAGGTGTAATTCATGATATCACACAGCGTATACATTCCGATCAGATTATCCGGAATGCACTGAAGGAAAAGGAAGTGATGCTTCGTGAAATTCATCACCGTGTAAAAAATAATATGCAGATTATTGTATCCCTAATCAATATGCAGTATTATGAAGTGCAGGATTTGCAATCCAGCACTGCGTTTCGCGATTTGCAGGAGCGTGTTCGTTCGATGGCTTTGGTGCATGAGTTTTTATATCTGTCGGATGATTTAGCCAATGTGGGTTTTAAAAATTTCATTTCTTCACTGGTGTCAAATCTTGATCAGGTATACAGAAAACGAAATGATGTAAAATTGAAAATTACGGTTGATGATATTTATCTGGATGTTGAAAGAGCTATTCCGCTTGGCCTTGTCATCAATGAAATTGTTACCAATTCAATGAAGTATGCCTTCCCGGATGGATTTTTTCCTGCCTCAGCTGTTGCACCCGAAATTAAAATAGATTTCAAAAAGAAGAAAAATGAATATCATTTAATCATTTCTGATAATGGTATTTCTTTTGGAAATGAAATTGACATCCACGATTCAAAGACGCTTGGGTTAAGGCTTGTATCAATACTAACCAGTCAGATTAAAGGTAAGATTGATTTGAAACGCGATAAGGGAACTTTGTTTGATATTAAGTTTTCTTAGGATTTGAAAAAAGAAAATCATTATAAAAAGATTCTCCCCATTCAAAGGGTAGGTGTCGTAAGCACTACAGGTGTTGAAGAAGGCGGAGTTGCATATCGAAAAGTCAGCAATATTAAAAGACTGAA
>JAZDMK010000244.1:0-28534 GCA_043800975.1 Bacteroidota bacterium
GTCTTATTATCAATCACCTAAAAATGAAATGTTTTTTGGTGGAATGAATGGATTGAATTCTTTTTTTCCATCTGAAATTAAACGCAATATGCATGTGCCACCCATTGAAATCACATCGTTTAAAGTTTTTAATAAAGTAGTAAAAACAGAGTTTGAAAATGGAGACACAATCCGATTAAATTATACCGATAACTTTTTCACACTCGAATTTGCAGCTCTCGATTTTGCTAATCCCTATAAAAATAGTTACTCCTACCGTCTTGAAAATTTTGATAAGCGCTGGATTTTTGTAGATGCCAACAAACGTTCGGCAGAATATACAGATGTTAATCCGGGTACTTATACCTTTTGGGTAAAGGGTTCAAACAATGATGGTGTATGGAACGAAAAGGGAATCAAGCTAACCATCATCATTAAACCGCCCTGGTGGAAAACATGGGCTTTTCGAATTGGGCTTTCTGTTTTTATTGTTTTTCTGGGTTGGCTGATTGTTTATCTTCAGGTTCGTCGCTCGCGCCGTAAACATGAATTACAGCGTAAAATGCTGGAGATCGAAAGAAATGTTTTTGATCTGGAACAGAAATCCCTGCGCCTGCAAATGAATCCGCATTTTATTTTTAATTCATTGAATTCAATTCAGAGCTTTATTATTAATAATGATACAGACAAAGCCACGCGTTATCTGGCGAAATTCGCCCAGTTGATGCGTCTTATCCTGACCAATTCCAGAGAAGCTTTTGTTTCTGTAAAAGACGAAGTGAAAACACTGACACATTATTTAGATATAGAAAAACTGCGTTTTGATAATAAATTCGATTACATAATTCAGGTTGATCCTGCTATCGATGATGATTTTGTGGGAGTGCCTCCGATGATTTTGCAGCCGTATGTTGAAAATGCAATCCTGCATGGAATTATCCATCTGAAAGAAAGAGGAAAAATTATTATCACCCTGACGCAAAAACATGATATCATTCAGGCTATCGTGGAAGACAATGGAATCGGTCGTGAGCGTGCGATGAAAATTAAAAATGAATCCGGATTGCATCATCAGTCACGCGGCATGAATATTACCCGCGAACGACTTGAGATTCTGGGCAGACAAACCAATCAGGAAATTAATGTAATAGTAATCGATTTGATTGATGACTTGGGAAGCCCTGCCGGTACTCGTGTTGAAATTAATTTGCCGTATCGGGAAATTTAATCTTACGATGTATGTTTGTATTTTATTTTAATATTAACGATATTTGAACCTTCAAACAAAAGTTATGATTCGTGCCCTGATCGTTGATGATGAAAAAACCTCGCGTGAAACGCTGACCGGGCTTTTGCGCAGGTATTGCAAAAATGTTGAGATTCTCGGCGAAGCGGACGGGCTTGCCACTGCTAAGAAACAAATTGCCGATCTGAAACCCGACCTCGTGTTTCTCGATATTCAAATGCCCGACGGAAGCGGGTTTAAGCTGCTTGAAGAATTACCTGAAATTACATTTGAAGTATGCTTCACCACGGCTTATGATCAGTATGCAATCAAAGCAATCCGATACAGCGCTCTGGATTATTTGCTCAAACCCATCAATCCCGAGGATCTGATTAACGCGATTGAAAAACTTGAAAAAAAAAACAAGACCTCTGATAAAACCAACATAAAAGTTTTTCTTGAAAATGTTCGATCTGCACCCAAAGACAATCCTAAAATAGTCCTTTCAACCAGCGATGGAATGCATGTTGTTGAGGTAAATCAGATTGTTCGCTGTGAATCGGATGATTGCTACACTCATTTTTTCTTTTCCGACGGAAAAAAAATATTTGTTTCGAAAACACTGAAGGATTATGAGGATATGCTTTCTGATTTCAATTTTGTACGACCTCATAAATCACATTTAATAAATACAAAGTTTATTAAAACATACCTTCGGAACGAAGGAAACATACAAATGTCGGATAACACAATCATTCCTGTATCCCGCAGAAAACGCGAGTTTATTCTTGAGGTTATCAATAATCTGTAGATTTATTGTCCGAAATCAAATAAACGCCTGTCAAATTTTTTAAGAAAATATTAACATTTCACTTTTCCCAAAACCCTTCTGATAGCGCTCTGCAGTTACACTTCTTATAATAATTTGAAAGACAGATTGTTTACCGTTAACTGATTCAAACTAACCGTTAACTGATTCATATCAACCTATCGCTGATTATGTATTGTTAAGGAAATGTTAAAAGACTATGTTTACATCATCATTCAGCAAATCGTGTTCCTTTGCAATGAATCGTTCTTCACGGGCTTGTCCCATAAAAAGGTACCCAGCGCCCTCTCTCTTTAGATAAGTGTTTGAAATGTTGATGCTTATGGCTTTTTTAACAGCCTTTTTTACTCTACCTCAAGATTTCTGATTTTTTACAAAGAAAAGATATTTTAAACACCTAATATGCTTAATTTAAACCGAAAAAGGAAAATCAGGACATAAAAAATCCTTAAGGCTGAAAATTTATTTGGAGATTAAATCTTTTTCTTTATAAATTTACCAGCCCTTAAAAAGTGCAGTAATCGTAAAACGTAAAATCAAGTTTATGCTTAGAAAACTATTCATTTCCGTAGTGCTTGTAATTGGAGCGAACGCGTTGGGTTTTGCGCAATCCGGCGCGCTGAAAGGAAAAGTGATTGATTCTCAATCAAAAGAACCAATCCCTTTTGCGAACATCGTCCTGGAGACGGGTGGGAGACAGTTTACTGGTGCTACTTCCGACTTTGACGGAAACTACACCATCAAACCGCTTCCTCCTGGCAAATATGACGTCAAAGCATCGTATGTTGGATACAAGCCATTGCAGATTAACGGCGTTGTTGCCAACTCCGACAAAATCACTTTCCTGGACATCTCTCTCGACGCAACAGTCGTGAACATTGATGTTTTTGAAGTTAAGGACTACAGAGTTCCTCTGATTTCCAAGGATGAAACTTCCTCAGGTCAAACCGTAACTTCTGAAGAAATTGCTAAAATGCCCGGCCGTACAGCCAACTCTGTAGTTGCTACAGTGGGTGGTGTTATTGCTACTGATGGTGGAAACAGTGTACGCGGTGCTCGTGCCGAAGGTACTGTTACCTATATCGATGGTGTAAGGGTGCGTGGATCAGGTAATGTTCCCGCTCAGGCCATCGAACAGGTTTCTGTTGTTACCGGGGGTTATCCCGCTCAGTATGGTGATGCGACAGGTGGTATTATCAATATCACAACCAAAGGCCCTTCTCGCGAATGGGGCGGTGGTGTTGAAATCCTTACTTCCCAGTTTATTGATAAATATGGCTACAACCTGATTGGCTTTAGCTTGCAGGGCCCCATTCTGATGGGAAAAGATAAAAAGAAGAATTCTTCATTGCTTGGTTTCTTCATATCTGGTGAAGCAAAATCAATTAAAGATGAAAATCCTTCTGCGATAGGAATCTGGAAAGTTAAAGACTCAATCCTGAATGCGATTCAGACGGAACCATTAAGACCGTCAGGAACCAGTACCTATGCAACCTGGTATAATACCGAATTTATTACCCGTGATGATCTGGAAAAAATAAAAGCCAGAAATAACAATGGACAGAAAGGAATCAATATCACAAGCAAAATTGATGTCCGTACTTCAGCTACCACGAATCTTACCATTGGCGGATCGATTGATTATACAAAGTGGCAAGCTTACCAATACGCTTACACATTATTTAATAATGATAATAATCCTTTTGTTACGGATAATACATGGCGTGTTTTTGGTCGCTTTACCCAGCGGTTTAATACCTCCGATACAGCCAAAAAGAAAGCTGTAATTAAAAATGTTTATTACTCAATTCAGGCTGACTATTCTCAGTTCTCTAGGGTTGTAGAAGATGAGGATTTTAAAGACAATCTTTTTAAATATGGTTATGTAGGTAAATTTACTACCAACCGTATACGGTCTTATTCACAGGGCTATGAACAGGATTCTACTTCTGGAATGTGGGCGCATTTACACAACGGCTTTGCAGATACCCTCGTTGAATTTGAACCCGGAACTTCTAATCCGGTTCTGTCAAACTACACATCACAGTTTTATGACATTTTCCCCTCAACCTCTTTCCTTTTCAATAACCTCACCAACATTCAGCTTGGTGGTGGTCTGCTGAACGGAGATCTCCCGGCCAATGCATATAGTATCTGGACAAATGTTGGGGTGCCTTATAATTCTTATAATAGAACGAACCAAACCCAGATGACTTTTAATGCCACCGGTTCTGCTGATATAAACAACCATGCAGTATCAGTCGGTTTTTCATATGAACAACGTGTTGACCGTGGCTTTGGATATAGTCCTGTTGGTATTTGGGGCTTAATGCGTCAATTGACAAACAAACATATTCTGGAGTTGGATAAAAACAATCCGCACCAGGTAGTGGATGTTAATGGTGTCTTTCAGGATACAATCTGGTACGACCGCTTGTATGATGCCGGCTCTCAGGCATACTTTGATATTCAGTTGAGAGAGCATCTGGGAATTGAAAAGAACAGTCTGGAATACATAGATATCGATTCATACAGTCCGGATGAATTCAGTATTGATATGTTTAGTGCTGATGAACTTTTAAATAGTGGAAAATCGTATGTAAACTATTATGGATATGACCATCTGGGAAATATGTTAAACAACAAACCCAGTTTTGATGATTTCTTCACCAAGGTAGATGAGAATGGTAATTATACCCGCGAAATAGGTGCCTATGAGCCAATCTACATGGCTGGTTACATTCAGGACAAGTTTGCTTTTGATGATCTGGTATTTAATGTGGGTGTTCGTTTTGACCGATTCGATGCTAACCAGAAGGTGCTGAAAGATAAATATCTTCTGTTTAATGCTAAAACTGCTGGAGAAGTTGGCCAGCTTGATGGTGTTGAAGTTACACATCCTTCAAATATTGGAACTGATTATGTAGTTTATGTTGACGACAAACTCAATCCTAAAAATGTTGTAGGTTATCGTAATGAAGGAACCTGGTATAATTCTCAGGGAATTGAAGTTACAGATCCCTATTCAACAATGTATCCAAATGGTGTTACCATCCCTTATCTGGTTGATCCTACCAATAGTGTTTTGAGCTCTTCAGCTTTTGAAGATTATAAACCTCAGATCACAATGATGCCCCGTATTGCTTTCTCATTCCCCATTTCTGATAAAGCATTGTTCTCTGCTCACTATGCTGAGTTATCAAAGAGACCCTCCGGAGGTATTCGTTTGGATCCAACCGATTATTTTTACATCGCTGAAAATGCAAGCAGCGTGCTTAATAATCCAAACCTGAAACCGGAGCGTACCATTGACTATGAATTGGGTTTCCAGCAGGTATTGTCCAAAACATCCTCTCTGAAGATTTCTTCTTATTATCGTGAACAAAGAAATCTTGTGCAGGTATTCCGCGTAACGGGAGCTTATCCGATCTCTTATATTTCTTATGACAACATCGACTTTGGTACTGTAAAGGGTTTCACAGTTGCTTATGACCTTCGCCATACAGGAAATGTTTGGATGAAAGCCAGCTATACCCTTCAGTTTGCTGATGGTACGGGCTCATCATCCACTTCAGGACTGAGTCTGGTAAGTTCTGATCAGCCCAACCTTCGCACCATGACACCGCTTGATTTTGACAGAAGACACATGATTCAGATGGTTGTTGACTATCGTTATGGAGAAGGCAAAGAATATAACGGACCCAAACTCACAAAGAAAATTAAAGGAACCGATAAAGTTAAAACAATTGAATTACTCGCTAATACAGGAGCTAACTTTACAATGTCTGCAGGATCAGGAACACCCTACAGCAAACAATCAAATGTTACTTCTGAAGCAACCGGCGTTGGAAAACCCATTCTGAAAGGGATGATCAACGGCGCACGCTTACCCTGGGAATTCCGTATTGACGCTCGCGTTGACAGAGATATTCTGTTGACATGGGGCGGAAAGAAAGAAGGCTCCAAGAAGAAAGAAGCTTATCTGAACGTTTACTTCCAGATTCTGAATTTGCTGAATACCCGTAATATTAATGGTGTGTATCGGGCAACCGGTAACCCTAACGACGATGGATACCTTGCAGCTCCGGAATACCAGACTTCGATCAATTCTCAAAATTCACCGCAAGCATTCCGCGATCTGTATGTGGCATACGCTAACAGTCCTTATAATTACAGCACTCCCAGAATCGTCCGTTTCGGCGTTTCTTTGGGATTCTAAAATTTGGTTCAACGATTAAAATGTGTATTATGAAAAATAATTTTATTCTCAAGACTTTTTTCATCACACTGCTGGGTTTGTTCTTAGCCACAAATGCAATGGCAAAAAATACTCCTTTTACTAACCAGCAGGGAGAAGGGCATAAAGTAATGGCTACTGCCTGTAAACCCGCTTCCGGAACTACGGATCTCGACATTAATAATGTACGTGCCCGTATTAATACCGGTGGTGATATGTGGTGGGACCTTCAAAGCGTTGCAAAATATGAAATTCCCAAAGGTTCAAAGAAACATTCTATGTTCTCTGGTGCTTTGTGGATGGCAGGTATTGATGTTAACGGACAGCTTAAATGTGCTGCACAAAGATACCGCGGTACAGGAAATGACTTCTGGACAGGTCCTTTGACAACCGATGGTACGGCTTCGATTACTTCGGAACAATGTGATTATTATGACAAACATTATAAAATTACACGCGCTGAAGTAGATCAGTTTGTTGCATGGTTTAATGACCCGAGTGCATTCCCCGGTTACTCAGTACCGGCTTCAATAATTAACTGGCCGGCCCATGGAAATGTAGCCTTAGGCGAACCCAAAGATCTCGCTCCATTTTTTGATAACAATGCGAATGGTGAATATGAAATACAAGATGGGGATTATCCCTATTATGACCTTTATGGAACCATAGATTGCCATCAGGGTGATGGTGACCGCATTCTTTATGGCGACCAGACCTTATGGTGGGTTTTCAATGATAAAGGTAATGTTCACTCCGAAACCAAAGGTTCGCCAATTGGAATGGAAATTCGTGCACAGGCTTTTGCCTTTACCACAAATGACGAAATCAACAACATGACTTTCTACAATTATCAGATGATCAATCGCTCAACCTATACACTCACAGGAACTTATTTCTCACAGTGGGTGGATGCCGACCTTGGTTTTTCAGATGATGATTTCACAGGTTGTGATGTTCAGCGCGGATTAGGCTATGTTTATAATGGCAAATCAGTTGATGGTAGCGGAAAACCAGATCATTATGGCGCAAATCCACCTGCAGTGGGTGTTGACTTTTTCCAAGGTCCTTATATGGATAAAGATTTAATGGATAATCCAAAAGGTATTGATGAAGGTATCAACGGTGTGAATTTCGGTGATGGTGAAATTGATAATGAACGTTTTGGTATGCGTCGTTTTGTATATCATAACAGGGATGGAAGTAATTCGGCAATTACTGATCCAATTATTGCTCCTCATTATTATAACCTTCTTCGCGGTATCTGGAAAGACAATACCCGCATGTTATATGGCGGAAATGGTCACGTATCTGATCCTAAGGCATGTGGCCCTGAATGTGACTTCATGTTTCCGGGTAACACTGATCCTCAGCACTGGGGAACCGGATACCAAATACCCAACTGCAATATCAATGACTGGACTGAAGAGACCATGGGAAACCTTCCTCTGGATAGACGTTTTATGCATTCTGCTGGTCCCTTTACCTTGGAACCTAATTCAGTTAACTTCATTACTGTAGGTATTCCCTGGGCACGCGCCACTTCAGGCGGTCCGTTTGCTTCTGTTAACCTTTTAAAAATGGCTGATGATAAATGTCAGAGCCTTTTTGATAACTGCTTTGATATTCTGGACGGCCCGGATGCACCTGAACTTACTATTCAGGAACTTGACCGTGAACTTATTATTATGATCGGAAACAAGTACCTCACTTCTAATAACTATAAAGAAGTTTATCAGGAAACGGATCCGATTATTGCTGACTCAGCTGTCAGCGTTGCTTATAACTATACTCCAGTGGATACAATTGGAGGTGTGATCCAATATGAGTGTGAAACGTTAATTACAATAACTCATTTCGATCGCCTGTATAGATTCGAGGGTTATATGGTTTATCAGTGCAAAGACGCTACTGTTACCGTAGCTGATCTTGAGAATCCTGATTTGGCAAGGCTTGCTGCACAATGTGACATTAAAAATGGTGTGTCACGAATTATTAATTATGAGTTTGATGAAAGCCTGAGTGCAAGTATTCCAAAAGAAAAAGTGAACGGAGCAAACCTGGGGATCAAACACTCTTATCAGGTTTATGATGATCTGTTTGCAACCAATAACAAGCGCCTTATTAACCACAAGAAGTATTATTACATGGCGATTGCCTATGCATACAATAATTATAAAAATTATGATCCAACAGATCCTTTGCAGCTGGACGGACAGAAACTGCCCTTCAAGGCTGGCCGAAAAACAGGTATTGGAACATCGATTAATGCGTATTCAGCCATACCTCATATTCCTTCACCAGAAAATGGGGGAACAATTATTCAGGCTCAGTATGGCTACGGACCCAAAATAACCCGTATCGAAGGACAGGGAAACGGCGGTAATATTCTCGATCTGACACCGGAAAGTATTGATCAGTTAATGTCTGTTTCCAGTGCTCCATTCATTATTCTTAATCCTACTTATGAAAACAACAAGGGTCCGGTTGATATCCGTGTTGTAGATCCATTGAACGTTCCGGATGGCGACTTTACGCTCAAATTTAATAAGGATCTTGTTCCTTCAATTGATAGTGCAAGCTGGGTTCTGACGAATACTACTACTGGTCAGCAGTGGACTTCGGATAAAACTATCAAGGTAGGAAACGAACAAATCATCACAGAAATCGGATTGTCGATTTTCATTCAGCAGGCAGTCGTACCTTTCTTTGAGATTAGCAGTGAAGTCTGTTGGGATAGTCTTAACAATGGATTTCAGGAAGCCACAACTGTTTATGCTGACAGTAGTAAAAAATGGTTTGGTGGAGTACCTGATATTGATGGCAGTCTGGATGCTTTCAACTGGATTCGTTCAGGCTCAGATCCTGCTTCATACGGCGGTAAAGATGATGATGAGGTGTATGAAAAAGTATTAATGGGCAATTCCGCATTTTGGGCAAGTTACCAAGGCTTAACAGGCCAGATTGCCGGTGGTACCTGGGCTCCTTTCCGTTTGACAACCTATGAACGATACGGACCGGGCTGGGGTGGTGATGATGGACCCATGAACACGAACCAAATGGTGTTCAATATGCTCAGAAATACAGAAAGTGTAGATGTTGTTTTGACAACAGATCAATCAAAGTGGACCCGCTGTCCGGTTGTTGAAACTTGTGATAATGATTTGTATGCTTCACCCCATGTTAACTATTTGTCTGAAGGGGGTGCTCTGAAACTCAGCCTTCGTAAACATAAATCTATTAGTAAAACGGGTGTCTACGCTACCGGAACTTCAGCATCTAGTAATCCTGCCGATGCAAACTTTATCTCAGCTGACGGCATGGGCTGGTTCCCGGGTTATGTAATCAATGTAGAAACCGGAGAACGCCTGAATGTGGTTTTTGGTGAAAATTCATGGCTGCAGGGTGAGAATGGTCGCGATATGCTGTTCAATCCAACCGAAAACATGGTAACCAATCTGTATCAGGTATTATTTGGCGGAATGCACTATTTATATGTACTGCGTCACAGTGGTGATGGCCCAACTGACATGCCTGCTTATGATTATGGACAAAGATCCTATGATAAACTGGTAACAGGTAATAAAATTGACAAACGCGTTGTGTATGCAAACGCTACATGGACAACTTTGGCAATGAAGCAACCCAATGTTGATTGGCTGAATAACGAGTGCAAGATTCGCTTGCGCGTTAACCGTCCTTATAAAGCAAATTATTCAACCTATGGTGCTACAACTCCACAAAACGACAACCTGCCAATGTATCAATTCAGCACGAAGGATCTGATGACAATCAATAACGATTTGGCATCAGCTAAATCTGCACTTGATTTAATCAGTGTGGTGCCGAATCCTTATTATGCTTTTTCAGCATATGAAGCTAACCAGTTGGATAGTCGTGTCAAGATTACCAATCTGCCTCAGAAGTGTGAAATTACAATTTACACTATCAGCGGTACTTTGGTAAGGCGATATACAAAGGATGATATAATTACTTCTCTTGACTGGGATTTGAAAAACTCACAGAATATTCCGGTTGGAAGTGGCGTGTATCTTATCCATGTGAATGTGGAAGGGGTTGGAGAAAAAGTTGTTAAATTCTTTGGAACCATGCGTCCCGTTGACCTTGATTCTTATTGATGAAACTGTAATTGGTACTAACGATTTAATATACGAACATGAAGAAGTATCTCATTTTAATAGCAGCAGTAATATTCACAGGTACAGCAACGTTTGCAGGAAACCCTGACAGAGCCGGTCAGGCGGGTGCATCCCAATTGCTGATTAACCCCTGGGCAAAATGCTCGGGCTGGGGTGGCGCAAACGTAGCCTCAGTACGTGGATTGGAAAGCAATTATTTAAATATTGCCGGAACTGCATTCACGAAAAAAACAGAACTGCTTTTCTCAAATACCCAGTGGCTTGCTGGAACAGATATTCAAATTAATGCTTTCGGAATTACCCAGAAAATTGGTAAAGAAGGATCCGGTGGGGTTATTGGTTTGAGCATTATGTCAATGAGTATGGGTGAAATTCCTATTACAACGGTAGAACAGCCTGAAGGTGGTATTGGAACTTTTTCTCCAAACCTGATGAATATCAGCCTTTCATATGCCAAGGCATTTTCTAACAGTATTTATGGTGGTGTGAATTTCCGCGTTATCAATGAAAATGTCTCCGATATTAAAGGACAGGGCATGGCAATTGACGCAGGCATTCAGTATGTTACTGGCGAAATGGAAAACATTAAATTTGGAATTTCTTTGAAAAACGTTGGAACCCGTATGAAATACAATGGTGACGGCCTTTCTTTCAGAGGATATGTGCCCGGTCAGGCAAATGCCATGACTGTTGCACAACGTTCCAGTGATTTCGAATTACCTTCCCTGATTAATATTGGTGGAGCTTATGATTTCCTGTTTAGTGAAAAACATACCCTAACCTTGGCGGGAGCATTTACATCTAACTCCTTTACAAAAGACCAGTATGTTGGTGGACTTGAATATGCTTTCAACAAAATGTTCTTCCTGCGTTGTGGTTATATGTATGAAACCGGAAACACAAATACTGCTGAAAGAACAAATGTGCTTACCGGGATTAATGGAGGATTATCCATAGCACTACCCGTTAACAAAGAGAAAAATTCCACTATTGAGTTGGATTATTCTTACCGTACATCGAACCCATTCAATGGAGTACACTCTTTTGGTGCTCGCATTAATCTGTAAAAGAATAATTTTATTAATTAACTATTTAAAAAGAGTCCCGCTTCACAGCGGGATTCTTTTTCGTTTTATTAATCCCTCCTATCACTAATATTATGGCTAAAGTTACCTATTACACGGCAGAAGGAATGAAGAAACTTCAGGAAGAACTGGATTATCTGAAAAGCACAGGAAGATCTTTAATTTCCGCACAAATTGCAGAGGCTCGAGATAAAGGCGATCTTTCTGAAAATGCAGAGTATGATGCAGCCAAAGATGCACAGGGTATGCTTGAAATGAAAATTTCCAACCTTGAAGGTCTGCTTAGAGTTGCAAGGATTGTTGACGAAAAGAAAATCGATACATCCAAAGTAATGATCTGCTCAATTGTTAAAATCAGAAATATTAAAACTAAGGCTGTCATGAAGTATACGCTGGTTTCTGAAAAAGAAGCGGATCTGAAGGCAGGTAAGATATCAGTCAGTTCTCCTATTGGAATGTCTCTGATAGGAAAAAAACTGGGTGATAAAGTAGATGTGGAAGCTCCAGCAGGAACCATCAAACTTGAAATTATCGAAATTTCACGCTAGTTATGCCTTCCGTTTTTTCACGAATTGTAAGTGGTGAGATTCCCGCCTGGAAAGTTGCTGAAACAAGCGACTTTCTCGCCTTCCACGATGTTTTCCCATTGGTAAAAGGCCATATTCTTGTTATACCCAAAAAGGAAACGGATTACATTTTCGATATTGAAAGTAAGGAATACGCAGCTTTATTCTTGTTTGCGAAAAAAGTGGCTGTAGCAGTTAAAGCAGTTATTCCTTGCAAAAAAGTGGGTATAGCTGTGATTGGTTTAGAAGTTCCTCATGCGCACATACATCTGGTTCCTATGAATGAAATGGACGATATTAATTTCTCAAGACCCAAAATTAAACTGGCAGATGAAGAAATGTCTTCGATCTGTAAAGCCATTTCTGAAGAATTCAATAAAATGTAATTCGAGATTAATTAAGCTATTTTGCAAGCTTATCCGGGTTGTTCTTAAGGTAGGCGTCCCATCCTGTATGTTTTTCCTGTGTACCCAGCCCTTTGGCTTGAAAATGATGGCAAATTGCCACGCCAATCGCATCCGTTGCATCCAGAAACTTGGGGGATTCTTCCAGATGAAGCATATTCTTAATCATGTACGCCACTTGTTCCTTCGAACAGCTTCCGTTTCCGGTAATAGACTGTTTTATTTTTCTGGGTGAATACTCAATAACAGGAATGTTACGATATAATGCAGCTGCCATAGCAACGCCTTGAGCGCGCCCCAGTTTCAGCATCGACTGAACATTCTTTCCAAAAAAAGGTGCCTCAATAGCCAGTTCATCAGGCTTGTATTCATCTATTAGTTCTAAAACCCGACTGAATATGGTTTTTAGTTTAAGTTGCTGGTTGGTCAGCTTTTCCATACGAACAACACCCATTCCTACAAGGCTTATCTTCTGGCCTACAACTCGGATAGCGCCATAACCCAGCACATTTGTGCCCGGGTCTATGCCCATTATCACCGATTCCAGAGCTTGCTTTTGTATCATCAGATTCTTTTCCTTTGTAAAATTAATCTTTTCAATGTAATTTCGGTAAAAATTGATTGTTGGATACAAATTCTTCAAATAGAAAAAAACACTGGCTTTCCCTTTTGATTAAAGTGCTTCTGGGATTAGCTGCATTGTGTTATATCGTCTGGCAATTCATGTATACAAAAGCGTCAGAAAGTGTCTGGGTCATGTTTCATGATATAGGTAAAGATGAAGATTTTACAAAAATAATTTTTTTGGTGCTTATCCTAATGCTCGTCAACTGGGGCATTGAAGCATTAAAATGGAAGTTGCTAATTAAAAAAATTGAACGAATAACATTTGGCAAAGCAGTATTGGCAGTTCTTTCAGGACTTGCACTGGGAGTTTTAACACCCAACCGGATCGGTGAATTTTTAGGAAGAATCATGTCGGTCGAAAAATCCGACAGACGCCAGGCTTTTGCAGCTTCCGTTGCAGGAAGTTTCTCGCAGCTGCTGATAACATTGTTGTTTGGAGCCTTTGCCATGATCTGGTATTTTTCGGTTTTCTCATCATCGGCAGGTGAAATAAATGCCATTGTTCTGTATTCTCTCATCTTTTCATTTGTGATTTGTGCATTGTTGGTATTGCTGATGTATTTTAATCTGGGTGCTTTGCACCGTAGCAATCCTACCAAGAAATGGTCGCAAAAAATAAATAAATTTACGCAGGCCTTCACTTTTTATAATCGCTGGGAACTATTGCTGGTGCTTGTTTTAAGCATGATCAGGTATGTTGTTTTTTCATTTCAGTTTTATCTGCTGTTAAACTTTTTTGGTTGCGATCTGAAATTTGAAGTTGCGATGCAATTCATAGCAATAATTTATTTTGTAGTTGCATTGATACCTACTGTTGCGCTTACAGAAATAGGAGTGAAGGGATCCGCCGCTGTTTTTTTTCTGTCTGCATATACCGGAAATGAAGCCGGCATTCTGGCCGCATCCTTTTCTATTTGGCTGATAAACCTTGCTATTCCAGCATCAATAGGCGCAATTTTATTATACAGAGTTAAGATATTTAAAAAATGATTTCCACTGCCGAATTCATTCTGGTCGCGTTTCTGATCATACTGCTTTCGTATGTAGTTATGATAATTGTCTTTTCATGGTTCTGGGGAAAAGAAAATAGTGTGACAACCCCAAGCAGCATAGAAACCAAAACAATTACTGTAATTATTCCGGTCAGAAACGAAGAGAATAATCTTGCAAAATGCCTGGATAGCTTGATGAATCAAGATTATCCAAAGGATAAGTTTTCAGTTGTTGTTGCTGAAAATGGATCAATGGATAATACGATAGAAATTGCAAAAAAATACGCCGAAACTTTTTCAAATATTTATTTTTTTCAAGTTGTTTGTAATGCAGAAATGCATGCAAAGAAAAAAGCGATCACACAGGCAATAGGAAGCTCTTCATCTGAATATATTATTCTTACCGATGCCGATTGTACACATAGTCCGCAATGGTTGTCTGTTATGGCTTCCCGCATGGAACAAAAAAAATGCGCTATGCTTTCTGGTCCCGTGATTTCCAAAAATGAAAATGGATTTGTTTCAAAACTGATTCAGCTAGATCATTTAAGTTTGATGGCATCCGGCGGAGCATCCATTCTTTCAGGCAGACCCCTCATGTGTAGCGCTGCAAACCTGGCTTTTCGCAGAGAAGATTTTTTTGTGGTAGAAGGTTATAAAGGATATGAAACGCTATCATCGGGTGATGATGTTTTTCTGATGCATAATTTTAAAAAGAAAAAACTAAACATTGATTTTATCAAATCGTACGACGTAATCATAGAAACTGCAGGCTCTTCAGCAATCAGTTCTTTTTTCTCACAGCGATCACGCTGGGCATCAAAATCAAAACATTATCCGGGTTTTTTTCCAAAAGCAATTGCTTTGCTTGTTTTATTTGCATCCGTATTGGTAATCGCTTCTTATATTCTGATTCTTCTAAATCCAATGCAGTATTTGATTTTGCTTGCTGTTCCGATTTTGAAAATGATTGTTGATTTTGTTTTTTTATTTCAGGCTTCCTCATTTGTCAGAAGGAAAAATCTTATGTGGTTTTTTATTCCGACCTTTTTATTATATCCTTTTTATGTACTGACAACCTTTGTTATCAGTATTTTCAGCAAGCCTCAGTGGAAAGGAACGCCGGTCAGTAAATAAAAAAAGCCCTTCCTGAGAAGAGCTTTTTTTGTGATAATTATGACTTGGACGATTAGTAGTCCATTCCCATTCCGCCACCTGGCATTGGGGGCATCATCGGTGCATTCTTTTCTTTCTTGTCGACAAGAACACATTCAGTGGTCAGAAGCATACCGGCAATAGAAGCAGCATGCTCAAGTGCAACGCGGGTTACCTTGGTAGGATCAATAACGCCTGCATCATACAGTTTTTCGAAAACTTCAGTTCTGGCATTGAAACCAAAATCATCTTTTCCTTCTTTCACTTTCTGAACGATGATAGATCCTTCGATTCCTGCATTAGCAACAATCTGACGAAGGGGTTCTTCCAGCGCACGGCGGATGATGGCAATACCTGTATTTTCATCTTCGTTTACGCCTTTCAGTTTTTCCAAAGCAGCCAGCGCGCGGATATAAGCAACACCACCTCCAGGAACAATACCTTCTTCAACAGCTGCGCGTGTAGCATGCAATGCATCGTCAACGCGTGCTTTCTTTTCTTTCATTTCAACTTCAGTGGTAGCACCAACATAAATAACAGCTACACCACCCGAAAGTTTGGCAAGACGTTCCTGCAGTTTTTCTTTATCATAATCAGAAGTTGATGTTTCAATCTGTGCTTTGATTTGATTTACGCGTGCTGTGATATTTGCTTTTTCACCCTTGCCGTTTACAACCGTTGTGTTGTCTTTATCAATCGTGATTTTTTCAGCCTGTCCGAGGTAAGTGAGGTCAGCATTTTCAAGTTTGTAACCTTGTTCTTCGCTGATAACAGTACCACCTGTAAGGATAGCAATATCTTCCAGCATCGCTTTGCGGCGATCACCAAATCCGGGAGCCTTTACAGCTGCAATCTTCAAAGAGCCGCGCAGTTTGTTTACAACCAGTGTTGCCAGCGCTTCACCTTCTACGTCTTCAGCCATAATTAATAAAGGACGTCCACTCTGAACTTCTTTTTCCAGAACCGGAAGAAGATCTTTCATGTTGGATATTTTCTTGTCGTAAATCAGGATATATGGATTTTCCAGAACGGTTTCCATCTTATCTGCATCGGTGATGAAATAAGGAGAAATATAACCGCGGTCAAACTGCATACCTTCTACAACTTTCACTTCGGTTTCAATTCCTTTGGCTTCTTCAATCGTGATAACGCCTTCTTTCTTCACTTTGCCCATAGCTTCAGCAATCAGTTTCCCGATATTGCTGTCGTTGTTGGCAGAAATTGTAGCAACCTGTTCGATTTTATTGTCACTGTCACCAACTGTTTTTGATTGTGATTTCAGATGAGCAACAACCGCTTCAGTAGCTTTTTCAATGCCGCGTTTCAGATCCATTGGATTGGCACCGGCAGCCACATTTTTAATTCCGGTTGCAATGATTGACTGTGCAAGTACAGTTGCTGTAGTTGTTCCGTCACCGGCTACATCCGCTGTTTTTGATGCAACTTCTTTCACCATCTGGGCACCCATGTTTGCTACAGGTTCATCCAGCTCAATTTCTTTTGCTACAGTAACACCGTCTTTGGTAATCATCGGTGCACCGTATTTTTTATCAATGATCACATTGCGTCCTTTGGGACCCAGTGTTACTTTTACTGCATTCGCTAATGCATCCACGCCCTTTTTCAGTTCGTCGCGTGATTCGATGTCAAATAAAATTTCTTTTGCCATTGTTTATAATGTTATTAAAGTTTACAGTTAATTAAATAATTGCATAAATGTCCGATTCACGCATAATCAGGTAGTCATTTCCGTCAACCGTGATTTCTGTTCCCGAATACTTTCCGTAAAGCACAACGTCACCAACTTTAACAGATGGCTTATTTCCTTTGTCATCCTGTTCGCTAACGGATAATACAGTTCCCTTTTGTGGTTTTTCTTTTGCTGTGTCAGGGATAATAATTCCTGATGCTGTTTTTTCTTCTGCAGCTGCTGGTTCAACAACAACACGATTCTGTGTTCCAGCGATAGGTTTAATTTTTATTGCCATTTCTTAAAATGATTTTAGGTTAAACATTAATCAAAAAATTTCGCTGCCGCCTGTCCAATACTATGCCATGAAAAGGAAAATTTTCCACATTGTTCGGTTAATTATCAGCATATCAGATAAAAAGAAAAAAGTGACCTGCCAACTACCCAATTTTCTATCTGCAAAAAATGCAGTCAAATTGCGTGTGCTGTCATAGTTTTTGTGTCATACTGACACAAGAATTTGAAATACTTTTTGTGTTTTGCAAAAATATGAATTAACTTTGTAAGAAGTATAATGATGTGTTAATCAACTAACAAGGCGGGGTGGTCACTTTTTAAATATTTAATTTTGAAGTAAGGGTAAACTATCATTTGTGTGTATTATTATTGAAAACATTAAACCCAAATACTATGAAAAAACAAATTATTATCAGCACTCTTCTGGTTGCCGCTTTAATACCTTGGCTTACCTCATGCCATAGCGAAAAATCGGAGGATGTAAACCAGGATAAGATTCACCAGAGACTGGTTCTGGAATATGACAAAAACACTGATATCACAGCAGCACGCGCTCAGTTTCGTTTTGGTGATGCAACAGGGACTCTGCTAGAGTTAACTTCTCCTTCAAACATAACTGCCAACGGCAATCTAATGACATGGGATGCAGGGCTGGCATTTTATCAGAAAACTTTTACCGGTGTTGCAACTCCGATGACCTATGTTTACACAAATACCAACGATCAGGCTTACACAAACACCCTTAGCATGCAGCATACTATCGGGTTTAAAACAGATCTGGATACAATCAGCAAGTCAGGAAGTTTTGAACTTTTCTGGGAAGGCGATAGTGTATTGGCCGATGAGATCATCTGGATTGGCATATGGAAAAACAACAATGTGCTGGATCAGGCTCTGGTAAGTACAAGTGCAGATAATGCCAAAAGTATTATTATCCCCATGAGTACGCTTGCTTTAGTAAATACAGGTGTTACTCATATTTCCATTTCAAGAGAATATTATCCTGCAATTGTTCAGGCTACAGGAAATGGAGGAGATTGTGTAGTACGTTACAAGGGGTTGAACAAACAAATTGTAATTGTCAATTAAACAAAAAAAGCCGGTCAGACCGGCTTTTTTTATTAATTATTCTGATTTATTTTTTCTGAACAGGCTGCTGTCCGGGAGCAGGCTGATAATTGCCGCCGGGCTGTTGAGGTTGCTGCTGCTGGCCAGGGTTTTTGTCAAGCTGTTCGATTACTTCCGAACTTCTGGCTTCACCCGTATTCTTTGGAATTACAAAAATCGAAAGCATGGATAATGCAAGCAAACCAATGGCAAGCGACCAGGTTGCTTTTTCAAGAAAATCAGCCGTGCGGCGAACGCCCATAATCTGGTTGGAAGACTGGAAGCCTGATGCCAGACCGCCGCCTTTTGAGTTTTGAATCAGCACAATCAGAACAAGCAATATGCAAATGATAATGATCAGGACGGAAATAATGGTGTGTGCCATAGAAGTATCTGTACGTTAGTTGTTTTTTAAATTCGAAATTTGGTCTGCAAAGTAACTGCTTTTTTCCGGATATTTCAAAGATAAATTTTCGAAAATTTTAATCGCCTTCTCCTTGTTCCCTTGCTTGATATAGATTTGCGCCAGTGTTTCGCTGCCAAAATCAACGTCATCTTCTGGTGCTTCTTCGCCGGGAAGGGAAGAGTACTCTTCGGTATTCTCTCCTTCGTTTCTCAGAATACGCGGCTCATTGCGGATAAATTGTTCGATGATATGCAAATCTTTTTCGGTTGAAGGTTCATTGTAGTCCTTGTCCAGAAAAGCTTCCAAAACTTTTCGGTCAGGAATCGCAACTGAATATTTTTTAAGATATTCCTGAAAACGTTCGTCATCATTCTGATGCAGGCTTTTCAAAAATAAAATAAGGCTGCTCTGAAAATAGGGAAACGTCTTTACAATCTTTTCCAGCTCTTGCCTGTGGCTGGAAATATCATTCTGTGATATCAGAAGTTGATTGAAAATCGGATTGTCCATTTTACCAGTTTACAACGGCACGATTAAAAATATCATCCACCAGTTGATCGTTAATTTGCTTGATCAGTTCATCTTCCACAGCCGATAAGCTTTTGGTAGCTTCATAATCGGCATATCTTGTAAAGGATGATTCAAAGTTCTGTTTGTCGTCAAATTTATTGGTGTATTTCACTTTAATAGTAACGGTAAGCCTTTGCAAAGCGGCCATTTCATTGCTGGTAATGGCAGTAGGGGCAATGTTGTATCCCGTAATTGATCCTTCAAACGCAAGGTCACCGCCCTTTTCTACAAGTGTAAGACGGGTCTGGGATGTGAATTTTGTTTGAAGTGCATCGGTCAATGTCTGACTCAGTGTGGGCTGCACCATGGGTGCATAATTCGGGAAATATTGTATCGATACCGTTTTTGCTTCAGCAGGAATTGAAGCGCCGTTAAAAGAATAAATACCGCAGCCCGAGATAAACAGCGTTAGTATTAACAAACCGGTGAATGCAGCGCGTTTCATTTTATGCTGTGTTCATTTATTTTACGATACAATGTTCGCTCCGAGATGCCCAATTCGCGTGCTGCATTGCGTCTTCTGCCTTTGTGTTTTTCCAGCGCCTTTCGGATCATATCAATTTCTTTGTCCTGTAAAGAAAGAGATTCTTCAACCAGTTCAAATTGATCCGTATCTTCTTTTTTATGAAAAGTGATATTGTCGTTGGGTTCGGCAACCATCGTTTCCGTTTCACTGTATCTTTTCTGAGGATGTGAAACAGGCGTGTCTATTCCGCTTCGCATGCTTTCCGGATCCTGAATCATTCCAAAAACCACTTTTTTCAAATCGTTAATGTCGCGTCGCATTTCGAAAAGAACCTTATACAAAAGTTCACGTTCGTTCAGCTCGGGTGTGCCTTCATCGCGAAGAAGAACGGGCAGGCGGCTTTCCGATTCATCGGGCAGATATTTGAAAAGCAGGTCTGATCCAATTTCCCGCCTTTGTTCAATCACTGAAATCTGTTCGGTAACATTTTTCAACTGACGGATATTTCCCGACCATCTGTAACGCAGCATCATCTGTTGTGCGTCCGGTGTCAGGGTGATGGATGGCATTCGGTTTTTTTCAGCAAAGTCGGATGCGAATTTGCGGAAGATGAGTAATATGTCTTCCGGGCGTTCGCGTAAAGGTGGAATTAATATGGGAACCGCATTTAAACGATAATATAAATCTTCGCGGAAACGCCCACGGGATATAGCATCCAGCAAATTAATATTGGTGGCAGCCACAAGGCGCACGTTTGTTTTCTGAACCTTGGAAGAACCAACACGAATGAATTCGCCGGTTTCAAGCACACGCAACAGACGTACCTGCGTAGTCAAAGGAAGTTCCGCCACTTCATCCAGAAAGATTGTGCCGCCGCTCATCACTTCAAAATATCCCTTGCGGGCTTCATGCGCTCCGGTGAAAGAACCTTTTTCATGACCAAACAATTCAGAATCAATAGTTCCTTCAGGAATAGCGCCACAGTTAACGGCAATGTAAGGGCCGTGTTTCCTGGCACTTTGCTGATGGATAATTTTAGGAAAAACTTCTTTCCCGGTTCCGCTTTCTCCGGTAATGAGAACGGTAAGATCGGTAGAAGCCACCTGCATGGCAATATTGATGCAGCGGTCGAGCAGCGGGCTGTTACCAATGATGCCAAAACGCTGTTTGGTGGAAAGGATTTCTTTATCTGACATGTTGAATTCTAAGCGAGTTGCAAAAATACGCCATTTATCGGAAATAATGGCAGGTTTCTTAATTCTGCGTCATAAAAATTGTTAACCCATTACGACGATCTGTTTGGTTGAACCTTTGAAAGGCAATCAAAACAAAGTATATTTGTATTTCGCTTTCATATAGAAATCAAATACCCGGATCATGAAAAAGATGTTAATTCTTGTTTGCTTCGCAATAATGGCAAGTGGTTGCTCGTGGGTAGAATATTTTGTGATCAGAAATGAATCGAATTCAATAATTACTCTGGAATACGAAATTATTCAGGTGAATTCGGGTTTTCCTATTTTTTATCAAATCCCTTCCTTGTATCCTATGTCAAAATCCGGAAGTATTGAATGGGAAAGTAAACAGGAAGGAAAGGACGAAGATGAAGGACCACTGCTCATTAAAATGCAGATTCCACCCCGCACGGCTGTTGTGTTTGGCAGCCTGATGAACGATAAATACACGACACACACCCAATACTTCATCAATGGTCGTGTGTTTAATCTGAAATCAATTCGTATTACCAAAAATTCTACGATGACCGACATCATTCCCAAAAATTTTGATGATGTTTTTATCAAGAAAAATGGGCAGATTTCCTACAGCGTGTTGTAAGTTTTATTTCGGATAATTCGTAACAAAACATCTTCAATTTTATCAAACATGAGTTTATTGGATATTATTTTTACACGCCGCAGTATTCGAAAATATACGGATCAGACTGTAAGCGATGATCAGATTCAGCAAATGCTGAAAGCCGCCATGTATGCGCCATCTGCGCGCAACGAGCAGCCCTGGCATTTCATTGTTGTTCAAGATAAGCAGCGACTGACAGCGCTTTCAGAAATACATCCCTATGCAAAAATGCTCACACAGGCATCGCTTGCGATTCTTGTTTGCGGCGATTCATCGATTATTGAAACCGAAGGATACTGGGTGCAGGATTGCACAGCTGCTACGCAAACTCTTTTGTTGGCAGCGCATGCGCTGGGACTGGGAGCCGTGTGGCTGGGCGTGTTTCCGCGTGAAGAACGCATCAAAGCGATGAAAGATTTTTTTGAATTGCCTGCTCATATACATCCGCTATCGCTTATTTCCATTGGTTATCCTGCCGAGAAAATTGAAATGCCGGATCGTTTTAAAAAGGAAAGAATTCGGTTTGAAAAGTGGTGAAACCAAGTAACAATTTCTTTCTGAAAGTATTGATATTGACAAAATAATGTCGTATACTTGCAATTGTTCAATCACCCATTATTAATGAAAAAAATTGTTCTTTTTTCTCTATTGGCTATGATGTTACAATCATCCATAGCGCTTTGCCATACATGGGAAACCATTACTTACGGTTATTGGAACCATGCATCAGTCTGGAGCGGAGGTGTAGTTCCCCCATACAATTCTGGGGATACTGTTATCCTGCATCACCGGGTAGCGATTGAACATGATCTTTATTTTACTTCCGGCGGACTTCTGCACATCGACACATTGGGCGGACTTTGCGGACACCAAAACCTTGTTTTTACAAGCGGATCTGAACTCAGACAACATGGTATTATGGAGATCGACAGCCTTTTTCTGAATGGTGGAAACGCGTGGTTGTGCGGGCCCGATCAGGTTATACTCTTGGTGTCAGGTACCATCTCGGGCGGCGGACAGATGCAGATCTGCGGCGCTTCTTTGCAGGTAGGTGCCTGGTTCGACTGCCGGCAGCCCGATTTCTTTTTTACACAAAGTGTTGATGAATTGGATGCACAAAGCAAAATTTATCTTTTCCCAAATCCTGCATCCTCATCTCTCAACATCAAAATTGAAAGGCCATTGAGTATCACAACACACATTTCAATTTTCAATTCGATCGGAGCTGTAGTTCTTCAAGAGCCCGCCAGCAAAGGCATGCAAAACATTACAATCAATATTGAAAATCTTTCACCCGGTTTGTATTACCTGAATATAGGAGGATTTAGTGGGAAGTTTGTAAAAGAATAATTGTATGAATAAAATTATTATTTCTTTTTTGCTGGTTTTTATAAACATGCAAATCAATGCGCAAAGCACAAAAAAAATCATTACTAACTATATTGTTGACTCCATAGGCTTTTCGCCGCTAGTTTCGTTTCAAGCTGGTGATACTGTTCCGGGTGTGATTGGTGTTGATGATATTTATTCTCCGGAGATTACTTTACCATTCACTTTCAATTTTTATGGAATTCCTTACAATTCGATGGTAATTGGAGAAAATGGGTTTATAAGCTTTAATATTTCAAATGCAGGATTATACTGCCCATGGATGTTTAATGCTTCTATTCCAACTGATACATTACCAAGAAATTCTATCTTTGGCACCTACCAGGATATAAGTTGTCAGTATCATGGTGCAATTCGTGATACTGTGATTGGCATTAGTCCAGCTCGCGCTTTTATTGTAAACTTTGATAGTATGGAGATGTTCAATTGTACTTCTCTTGATGTGACTTTTCAAATTTGCCTTTTCGAGAATACAGATATTATTGAAGTGTTTATCCTAGATAAGCCAGGGTGTTCATCATGGAACAATGGTAATGCATTGCTAGGTGTTATTGATAGTAGCGGAACCATTGGCATTACGCCCCCCGGTCGAAATACAGGGGCATGGGTTACATCACAGGAAGCATGGCGCTTTTCTTATGGTCCTGTTGGGATTTCTTCAATTAAAGATAAAGAATTACATATTTTTCCTAATCCTTCTGATGGGAATATTACAGTTAGTATGCGAGGCTCTCCAGAGTCAGCTACTGTTATTATTTATAATTCACAAGGAGAAATTGTACTTAAAGATAGATTTCCTCGAATTGAAAAAAATCAGGTTATCAATGTATCAGATTTTCCTCCCGGTTTGTATTTCCTGAATTTAGATGGATATAGCGGGAAGTTTGTGAAACAATAGCTAACCAGTATTATTTTTTCACACCGATTTTTTTGCCATCCAGACCAAAGTACAATGCATATCCCTGATTGATCCAGTGATCAGGATCTTCGGTTATATCAAGAACAAAAAGCGTTTCGGGTTTGTCTTTGAGTAATGGTAATTGAACAACAGTATCATTTTCGTTTTTCGCTTTTTTCAGAATCTGATACCGCTCCTGCATTTGTGAATCAAATGAAGCAGCCCGCCCTGAAATTAAATCATTCCAGACCGTAAGTCCATTGCCGGTTATAATCAGCGAAGCCACGCACACAGTGATTGACAATGCACGAAGCTGAATGCTGATTCGGATAAGTTTTCGGATTCGCTTGTTTAAAAAGTTAATCCATACTGTCAGATTTATAAACCATAAAACAAGAAAAGCAAAATAAGAAACATTCAGCGTGCGGTGCTGCCCCAAAACTCCGGTAGCCCAATAGGCAGGAAAAGTTCCGGCGAAGAAAACCGCAAAAAGAAGAAGGGCAGAAATCAGTGGATGCAGATAAAAAGACTTTTGGATGAGATCGTTTTTCTTATAAAGAAATGAATGAAAAGAAAGATACAAAAGCGAAGCAGCAATCAGAGGCGCAGAGGCAATTGCCTTCGCAAGAAAGCGCAACGATTGCATTCCGGCCATCTCAATTGAATAAAAAAACTGATGCGCATCCGGATAAGCTGAACCCCGGACCTCATTCCCCGGAGCCAGTATTACCAATAGAGAACCGGAAACTACTACAGGAATGAGCAACCATAAAGTTGATTGCTTTGTTTTTGTAATCCATTTTATTCCGGCTAAAACCACAAGAAATGCTACACACATTAACATGCTGATTTCATTACAACCGATGCAGAGAAAAAGGAATAGGGCCGCAACAATCGAATGGACGGGTGTTTTGGAAGAATTGTTTTTTGATCGTAGTAAAAATGTAACTGCAAGTAGAAGCAGAATATTTCCACTCATGTATGTTACAGCACCAGTATACCAATAAATCCCCTCCGTGATATCCGGCATGTTGTGAAGTAAAAGTAGAGTTAAAAGAAGCGAACAAAAGAGGATTATTTTCTGATGGATTCCGGTTTGAAATAAGCTGCGAAGAAACAGAAGAACGGAAAAAAAGGTAAGCAGAATCATCAACATTGGCATCAAAGAATAGATAGTGAAACTACCGAAGGCAATGGGATTGATTAATGCAAAAAGATTGGAAGTATATCTTCCGTTCCATTCAAAATAATCAGCTGACCAGGTATTAAAAATCCCGTTATCAATAGATCGGGCAGCATAAAAAAAATCGTCGGAAGCGGGATGGGAATAGAAAGAAATAACTAGATAGGGCAGGAGCAACGACGCCAGCAACAGAAGAATTATAATTATAGGGGTTTTTTTCTTGGGCATATGATAAATAGTAACAATAATCAATGCAAGGTAAGAAAAGAATGGCTGCAAACTATAGATAAAATGTAATCTGATACGATCCTTTGAAAAATCAAAGAATTCTTGGAATTAATTTTCTACTTTTGTCAGCTACTTTCTTATGCGAAGAACAACCGATTTCCTGATTATCGGCAGCGGTATTGCCGGAATGAGCTACGCCATCAAGGTGGCGGAGCATGGCAGCGTTACGCTTGTCACCAAAGGCCTTGCCGATGAAAGTACTACACGATATGCCCAGGGCGGGATTGCAGCAGTCATGTATTCGCCCGATTCGTATGAAAAACACATTCAGGATACCATTCTTGCCGGTGGTGGTTTGAACAATGAAGAAGTGGTACGCTTTACCATAAGTGAATCAACCGAACGCATCGAAGAACTAATCAGCTGGGGAACGCATTTCGATAAAACAAAATCCGGAAAGTATGACCTTGCACGTGAAGGAGGTCATTCAGAATACAGGGTGCTCCATCACAAAGACCGCACAGGCAACGAAATTCAGCGTGCACTGGTGGAACAGGTTCGCAAACATCCCAACATTACAATTCTTGAAAATACATTTACCCTTGATATCATTACGCAGCATCATCTGGGTATTGAAATCAACCGCCGTTCCACGGGAATCACCTGTTATGGCGCCTATGTTCTCAATCACGAAACAGGAGAGATTGAAACAATTCTGGCAAAAACAACCTTAATGGCAACCGGTGGTGCAGGCAATGTTTACGGGACTACTACCAATCCGCCCATCATGACGGGCGATGGCATTGCTATGGTATACCGCGCTAAAGGCGTGGTTGATAACATGGAGTTCATTCAGTTTCATCCCACATCTTTGTACAATCCCGACGAAAAACCATCTTTCCTTATCACCGAAGCCATGCGTGGTTTTGGTGCTGTGCTTAAAACACAAGACGGACAGGAATTCATGCAAAAATATGACTCGCGTGGATGCCTTGCCTCGCGCGACATTGTGGCACGTGCCATCGATTCCGAAATGAAAGTGCGTGGTGATGACTTTGTTTATCTCGACTGTCGAGGTTTAAATAAAAATGAACTGATCAGTCATTTCCCAGGAATTTATGCAAAATGTCTATCCATCGGAATAGACATTACGAAAGAGATGATCCCAGTCGTTCCTGCTGCGCATTATCTGTGCGGAGGAATTCAGGTTGATAAAAATGCATGCACTTCCATCGAAAACCTTTATGCATCGGGCGAATGCTCAAGTACGGGTTTGCATGGTGCCAATCGTCTTGCATCCAACTCACTGCTGGAAGCTTTAGTATTTTCGCACCGTGCAAGCATTCATGCAACAGCACGAATCAAAGAAATTTCATTCATGGAAAAAATTCCGGAATGGAATGCAGAAGGAACCGTACTCAATGAAGAAATGGTTTTGATTACTCAATCCTTAAAAGAATTACAAGGGATCATGAGTAATTATGTCGGCATCGTAAGAAGTGATTTGCGCCTGCAACGTGCTTTAGAGCGGCTGGATATTTTGTATCGAGAAACGGAATTGTTGTACGAAAAATCAATTTTGTTTCCACGCATCTGCGAGCTGCGCAACCTGATCAACGTAGCTTACCTCATCATCAAAGCCGCCATGAAACGAAAAGAAAGCCGTGGGTTGCATTTCTCAATTGATTATCCACCTACAGTTTAAGGTTATTAAGTAATAGAGTTATTAAGTTATCAGTTATATGGAACTTGAATTTTTTTCCTCGAACTTCTGCATAATAAACCTTCGCCGATCTGCGAGAAAAAACCGAAAAGAGTCTTAAATAAATTCAATCGTAAATTGAAAATTGTAAATCGTCAATTATTATGGCTTTAATAAAATCAGTAAAAGGCGTTAAACCTGTTTTTGGAAAAGATTGTTTTCTCGCCGAAAATGCAACCATCACAGGAGATGTCGTCATGGGCGACAATTGCAGCATTTGGTTTAATGCAGTAATACGCGGTGATGTAAATCCTATTCGTATTGGTAATAACGTAAACATTCAGGATTGTGCTGTCATTCATTGCACCTATCAGCGAGCAGCAACAACCATTGGCGAAAATGTTTCCATCGCCCACAATGCCGTCGTTCATGGTTGCACGATTGGAGATAATGTTCTGGTCGGCATGGGTGCTATCATCATGGATAATGCTGTTATTGGCAGCAACAGCATCATCGCAGCCGGAGCTGTAGTGCTTGAAAACACAGTCGTAGAATCGGGAAGTGTATATGCCGGTGCTCCCGCAAAAAAAATTAAATCAATCAGCGAAGAATTACTGAAAGGTGAAGTGCAGCGCATTGCCGGAAACTATAAGATGTACGCAAGCTGGTACGATTAGGTGTAATAAAATTGATAGAAGCTCATTGCCTCCAGCTTCCCTATGATAATAACTGCCTCCGCCACTGCTACTACAACTTCTTCTATGCCCTTCTGTGCTTCAGTGTTTCCGTGGCATTGTATTTTTGGTGCCCTTTGGTGTTTTTATTCGCTTCATTGTTTATTTTCAATGTGCTCATGAGTTCGCTTCGCTCAGTTGTGTTTTTGTGGAGTAAATCTTTGCGTCCTCTGCGCCTTTGCGTGCAACAAAAAACCGAAAAGCAATAACCTGTCGCCTCCTTCGCGCTCTGCCTTTCTATGTGTAATTCTATGCTCCCTATGTGTTAAAAAGAATTTAAATTTGATTTGCAAAAAAAACTTTGTTGTGTTTGTAGTGATAGAAACTCGCAAGTTCACTGCCTCACCAGTTCGCCAGTTCCCCACCTAACAGGCCGGTGAATAAAAGCGTTGCGTTAAAACAAAAGTTTTAAAATCCATCTGTTCGGGCTTGCCCATTTTGTCTTTTAGATAAAAACGTCCGCTGTATTTGTCGAAATCCATAATCAGCGTTGTGCAGCCCAGCTTCGAATACAGAAGGTATGCCTCGTAAATATAATTCAGATGATGACGGAAAATATCTGCATTTTTCATGGCATTGTCTTTCCCGGTATACGATTGAAACAATTCATAATCACGCGACGACAAACGGTTGTATTCGCCTTTTAAAATATGATCCAGCGCATCTGTCTCTTCCATTTCCTGAGCAAAAAATTTAATATCATATAAACTGATGTATTCTGCCGGATTCCCTTCTTCCACCAGAGAGGAGA
>JAZDMK010000260.1:0-2615 GCA_043800975.1 Bacteroidota bacterium
CGGATTCATGCTTAAAAGAGAAAAGGGATCATATATGAAAAAACCTTTGTTCAGTATTGCCGTCAATCCCCAGATTTATCCGGAACTGTCGCGTGTTGAAAATTTTGTGTGGGTATATAATGGACCGCTGGCAAGGAAGGATTTCAATAAAACATACTGTAAAAAGAAAAAGTGGCGCGATATGCGTATCAGTTACTATCCTGAAGATTTCTACTTTACCTTTGAACTGAAAGGAAAGGAGGATCTCTGCGAAATGACTGCTTTTCCGAGAACCTATAGCCAGAGGGACGTGGAGTTTAAAACGGCCAAAATGCTTAGCAAACTTTACACAAGTTATTCAAAAAGCCTCAATAAGACATCTGTTCGATTTGAACACAACCTGAAAAAAAATCAGGCACGCATCATTGCCAAATTCAAGCGGGAAAATATTCGTGAGTGGGAAAAAGTAAAGCCCATGATGAGCGACAGTGAAAAGCTGATGAGTTGTGATGAATGGGTAATCTATTATCTGAATCTGCAGGACAGCCTCGCCCGGTATAATGGAGAAATACGCAAAGCAGAACTGGCTGTGCTGAATGCAAGTTCAGTAAGCCCGAACAACATGATGCAGAGTTTTACCCTCGACGGACTGGGTATTTGGAATTGCGACCGTCTGCTCAGGAATGAGGAATACATTCCTGTGGTAGCAGAATACATTGACAAAGAAGATAACCGGATTCCTGCAGGCACAACGTATGTACTGGATCTTGAAGCAAACGGAGTGTTAACCTATAGCGGAAATGATATCAGTGTGCATAAAAGCAACCGTTCGGTGCTCATTGTTAAGGGAAAAAAGAATGAACTGTATATCGTAACAGATCAGGAAATCACCCGCGCCATCAATAACACAGAGAGCAACAAAAAACATTTTGTAGCGAAGGAAGTGGCGGAAGGAACATCAGTGGAAGATTTCAGGAAACTGACCGGAACATACTTCCGTTAATCAGAAGAAATTCATTATCACAGAACCCCGTGAGAGCGGGGTTTTGTATTTTCAAATCAAATCCATAAATCATTATCTTTCTTTTGCATTTAATTTGAATTTGGAGTACTAGTGTAGTTATCTTACATTTGTATTTATTTACATTTCTAATGTCACAGCAAGACGCATCCGTAAAATCAATCCTTTTTGCCTTACTGGCCAACTTTGGAATTGCAGTTATAAAAACGATTGCTGCTGTGATTACAGGCTCGGGTGCTATGCTGGCCGAATCTATTCATTCGTTCGCCGACTGCGGTAATCAGGGACTACTGTTTCTGGGTTTAAAAGCATCCAAAAAGAAACCCGACATAAAGCACCCGCTCGGTTATGGTAAAGAAATTTATTTTTGGTCGTTTATGGTTGCCCTGATACTGTTCAGCATGGGCGGGCTGTTTTCGATCTACGAAGGAATTCATAAGCTTGGTGCACACGAAGGTTTAAGAAATCCAATGGTTGCTATCGTTGTTTTATCCGTCAGTATTGTTCTGGAAGGCGCATCATTGTTTGGCTGTCTGAGACAGATCAAAAAAATTCGTAAGCAGTCTTCCCTTTTGAACTGGGTTAAAAACAGCCAGCGCAGCGAACTTTTTGTTGTATTAGGGGAAGACATTGCCGCTATGCTGGGCTTATGTTTCGCGCTTATTTTTATCCTGCTCTCAGCCCTAACCGGAAATCCTGTTTATGATGCCATTGGCAGTATCGGAATTGGCGTGTTACTGATTACCATTTCATTTTTTCTTGCATTAAAAGTAAAAAGTTTACTGATCGGACAAAGTACCGATAAAGATACCCTGACAGAGATAGAAAAGGTTCTTAATTCACGAAAAGAAATTGAACAAGTGCTGAATGTAATTACTATGCAACTAGGTGCCAGCATTATGGTTGCCGTGAAAGCAAAAATGAAAAAAACGGAAACGCCCGAGCAGTTAATTCATAACATTAATTTATGCGAAGCAGAACTTAAGAAAACGAATGCTTCGATTCAATGGGTGTTCTTTGAACCGGATGAGTTGAAATGATGGCACAATATAGTGTTCTATCTTATTTGCAAATGAAATAATTTTTGAGTAGAATTGTGATAGCTAACTCCTACAAAAAACGTAAATAAATATGAAAAATATCTATTTAATATTTATCGTACTAATGTTTTCAGATGTTTCGAATGCCCAATGGAACATGACACATGACTATGGCATGTATAATAATTATTTTAAAGGCATTTGCTTTACCAGTGATGACACCGGCTATATTAAGAATTTTGAAAGTGCGCAGATTTTAAAAACTACAGATGCAGGTGCATCGTGGTTTGAAGTAAATTCGATTTTCCTGCCAAGTTCTCCTTATGAACTTTATTTTTTTAACGATACGATTGGATTTGCCGGTGGATATCAGTTTATCAGCAAAACAACTGACGGAGGAGTAACCTGGAATAGCACTGCATTGAGCAATATCAGCATGGATCAGATTTTCTTCCCTTCAATCAATATTGGATACTATTGCAGTGATTTTGAAATTTACAAAACTTTAAATTGCGGAAGTACATGGAGCAATATCAACGTGCCAATTTTTATCAAACCAAAAAAAATATTTTTTA
>JAZDMK010000073.1:0-2406 GCA_043800975.1 Bacteroidota bacterium
GAAATTTGTTAAAATCTAAAACTCCGTGTGTCGCAAAATGGAGAACATCAAATCCCTCAGGAATAGATTTCGCGCGGGCCTCCGTGGCATCCGTTCCTAAATAAATTTCTGATTTCTTGGCAATTTTTTTCAGTTCATTGACTTCAAATTCTGCAAAAGGCAAAGTTTTGTCAGGGTTTCCGAAGGCAACAATCTCCACTTTTTTCTGCACATTTTGTTTATCAGAAACATAAAACTGCTTTAGGGAATTCACATAAAAAATTCCTTTGCTTTCGATGAGATATGAAAATGATTTTTTATCAGATGAAAGTTTTCCAAGAGATTGGAATGGAATTCTGTATAATTTTCCGGAAGGGACAATAGCGATATTTTCAATACCACCGAGGTATTCCTCAATGGGAGAAATGAGTTTTTTATACAGTTCATCCGACATTTTCCAGATATAATCCAGCTTGTATTTCTTTGCAAGAAGCTGCGCATATTTTTCTACACTTTCTTCAAATGCAGCTGCATTGATAGGCGTATAGCGGGACACAACAACATCTTTTGTGACAAAGAAAATGTAAAGCATACTGTCAGAAAGCATATATTCTACAAGTGCTGTCTTTTCGGGAATACGGTCTTTATCTGCAAAAAGATCTTTCGGATTAACATTGCGGCTGAAGTTGATAGCAAGCTCTGGCTTTGCTTCGATGATGCTGTCAACAAACGACAGATATTGGTTTTCAAGAACTGTTACGGTATTTATAAGGGCGGAAATTTTTGATGATTCGGATGAAGTATTTGATTCCGCATCCGTAATAATAGTGAAGAGCGAATCAATCTGGTTATACAGTTTTTGTTCCTGACTAAGCATTCCGCGGTTCACATCACTTTGGTATGCCACAGGTTGTGCGCCACGGGCAAGGGTTGTCGCAGTATTGTTACTTTTTTCAAGATAGACCAGTGCGCTGTCGGCCATATTTGATTTTGCGTAGGAGCCAGAAACACTTGTGTACATTTCTCCGGTAAGATCACTTCCGCCAGCTTCAGCGCTCATGCGCATCTGATCGCGCGGTGGCATGTTTTCAAAATTTGAAAGCGCGCTGACAAATGAAGCTCTGCTCTCAAGGCTACTGCCAGTTGACTGCTGACAAACTCCTAAATTATAATAAACAACATAGCGGTTATTTGCTTTCCCAATTTTACTAAGGTTGAAAAGCGATTGCTGGTAATATTCTTTTCCTTTTACCATGTCGCCCTGCTTGACATATTTATTTCCAATGTAAAATTCAGCATCTGCAGCTGAGAGAATATTTCCTTCTTTAATGGCGCGCTGGTGAATGTTGTTGAGTTGCGTTAGCGTGCTGTCCTTCCACGATGCTGTAGAAATTGAATGAGCAGTAGGAGCGGGGAGTATCTCTGCAATATTAGGGATGCCTGTTATATTCAGGGGTTGAATAAAAAAAGGATTATTTGCTTTAGAAGTATCGACATCACCAAAAACAAAGCTGCATGCCTCACTGATTCCTTCATTTCTAAATGCAATTGCACTCATCGGATTCGGATCAAAAGCTTTTACAACAAAAGCATATCGCTTGCCCGGTTCCAGTTTGGGTTGTGCTGGTCCATAAATTAATATGTTTGTAAGTGTCCTTTGTTCAAAGAAAACCGGAGAAGTTGAAGAATTGAGTGCATCATTGATGTTTCTGCTGGCAGGAACTACTTCCACCATTTTAAAATCATATTGAGTAGTTACAGGCGCACCGGGCGATGACGCCCATGAGAAAACAATGTTTTGTGGTGTTGTGGCTGTAATTTTATCATCACAAAAAGGCTGCATGATGATCGGAGGATCTACTAAATTCAACATAATTGGAACGCTGCATCCACCATCCACTTCTGAAAGCGGTGTATTATCTGTCCAATAATCATAAGCGGTCAGACAAATCTGATACACACCTTCTGGCAATCCGCTGCGGATAACGGTTTCTTTGTTAATATTGGTGTAAACAATTTCATCAAAATTGAGAATATTTTTTAAAGAAATCAGATTCAGTGTAAGTGGTACACCGGGCTGAAGCAATGTAGCAACAGGGGGTTTTGAATTAGGATTCGTACTGAGTTTAATTCCGTTATCAAGTCCTTCGATTCGTCCAACAAAACGCGTGTGCAAAGTTGTTGTACCATTGTTCATAATGGTGGCAATAACCTTAGTTGGATTATCTGAATAATCAGAAGGCTTAAGTGGATATGGCGGATTTGCAATCGTTGTAATAGTAACAGGATACTGCGCAAACGATTCCTGATAACCAATCAGGATGATAGCTGCAAGCATCATGAATTTTAAAATATCTTTAGAAAGAGTATACATAGCCGATTTCTCCTTTGATTTCATTAAATGAGGATATAGTGTTTGAATTGATC
>JAZDMK010000356.1:0-15881 GCA_043800975.1 Bacteroidota bacterium
TGCATTCGTAGCAGATGTTTTTTTCTGCTGGGCAATGCCATCGCGGTTGACGAGTTTGTGAAGTTCTGAAAAAAGCAATTGCTGATGAACAGGAGAGGAACGGGCACGCGTTTGCAGTTCCAGTGTTTCACCAAAAATACTTAATCCAACAGCATCCCGTTGTTTCCTCAGAATGTGAATCAGCGATGCAGAACACAATGCGGAGAAAAGAATTTTATTCGGATTGGAATACGATAAGTTGGGAATCTCAGGATAATACATCGATGAAGAGCAATCGATCACAAGCTGACAACGCAGGTTTGTTTCTTCTTCAAAACGTTTTACAAATAATTTTTCGGTTCGACCATACAACTTCCAGTCGATATGCCGAGTTGATTCGTTGGTGTTGTATTGACGGTGTTCGGCAAATTCAACAGAAAAACCATGAAACGGACTTTTGTGGAGACCGGTAATAAAACCTTCCACCACTTGTCGCGCAAGCAGTTCAAGATTCCCGAATTCACGGGTACTCCCGCTGAGAATATCGGATTCCAAAGTAAGAAGTATTTGCTTTACAGCTGGGCTTTCAGTTTGTCGGCCAACACATTTTTAGGAACAGCACCTACTTGTTTGTCCACCACTTCACCGTTTTTAATAAACAGCACGGTAGGGATATTGCGAATGCCAAATTTTGATGCGATACCGGGATTGTTATCTACGTCTACTTTTCCAATGATCGCTTTTCCTTCATATTCAACTGCCAGTTCATTCACGATTGGACCAATCATGCGGCAGGGGCCACACCATTCCGCCCAAAAATCAACTAGCGCGGGTTTGTCTGATTTCATTACCAGTTCTTCGAAGTTTGCATCGGTGAATTCTAATGCCATAGCGTTTGATTTTAAATTTGCGTATAAAAGTATAAAAAATTTTCAGCCCATAGTCAATTTATTTGCTAAAAAATATTAAAAGTTAAAATGGCATATATCCATCTGGGATTGATGTGATGAAGTCAACCCAGTTTGATATTTACGCCCGGAATATTTTTCATGTCTTTTAAAAGTTCGCGGCTGACTTTTACTTTTAGCGAACGTGAACGCATTCCGAGATTGATATGGTCATCTGCATCACTTAAAACAATATGAACATTGCACTTTCCCGGATGATTATGAATCGTCTTGAGAATCGAACTGACAATTGTTTCATCGAGTGTTTTCAGATCAAAAGATATTGTGACTGTTGAAATATGTTTGTCAAACAAATCGGAAAGCATTTCCATCGAAAGAATTTTCCCTTCCAGTTTGTCGGCATCTTTATAACGGGGAATAACTTTTCCTTTTACCAGTAACGGATAATCTTTTGTAAGATAACTTTTGAATTTCAGGAAATCATCTGAAAACATCATGAATTCTATAGAATCGGTATAGTCTTCCAGAATAAATGTTCCGTATAAATTTCCGGTCTTTGCCGTTTTGTGCTGTGCGTTGGAAACAATTCCTGCAATAACAAATTCTTTGTTTCTGAATTTTTCCCAGTCTTCCTTAAGTTGCCGGATAGATACTTTGGCAAAGGTTTCCACTTCAAGCCGGAATGGATCCAGCGGGTGACCGGAAAGATAAATTCCAATTACATCTTTTTCTTTTTGCAGCATCTCGGTTAATTCCCAAGGTGCGCATTTGGGTGTTTCCGGCATCTCCATTTCCTGATCTGCGGTTTCCCCAAAGAGTGATTGCTGGAAACTTTCTTTCTGCTGCTGGTATGCATTTCCGAAAGAAATAATTTTTTCGATAAAAGAACTTCTGGCCATGTTATCGACAAGGAAATATCCCGACCGTGGTATGCCGAAGTTGTCGAAAGCGCCGGCCTGAGCCAGGTTTTCAATGCTTTTGCGATTGACTGTGCGAAGGGAAACCCTTTTTACAAAATCAAAAATATCGGTGTATGGACCATTCTTTTCTTTTTCATCGAGCAGCGACTGAACAGCGGCTTCGCCAACGCCCTTAATAGCTGAAAGACTGAAACGAATGGCGCCTTTTTCATTTACAGTAAAACGAATTCCGCTTTCATTGATGTCGGGACCCAGCACAGGAATATCCATACGCTTACTTTCATCCATATAGAAAGTTACGTCATCCAGCGAATCCATGTGGCGGGAAAGCAGTGCGGCCATGTATTCAGCAGAATAATTTGCTTTTAAATAGGCCGTCTGATATGCCACGATAGAGTAGGCTGCCGAATGGGAACGGTTGAAACCGTATTCACCAAACTTAGCCATCGTATCATAAACATCAGAGGCAACTTTTCTGTCAACCTGATTGCTGACGGCACCTTCCACAAACTCATCTTTCAACTTTGCAATGATGTCGATTTTTTTCTTACCCATTGCTTTGCGCAATTCATCAGCTTTACCGCCTGAGAAGCCAGCCATCTTGCGTGAAATCTGCATGATCTGTTCCTGAAAAACCATAATGCCGTATGTATTCTTCAGAATGGTTTCTAGCAGTGGATGAGGGTAAGCTACTTTTTCTTTTCCATGTTTTCGGTTGATGAATGTTGGGATGTTACTCATGGGGCCCGGTCGGAACAAAGCGTTCATTGCAATCAGGTCTTCTATATTGGTCGGTTTTAAATCAGCCAGATGCTTGCGCATTCCGTCTGATTCAAACTGGAATACACCAATGGTATCGCCTTTTTTAAAAAGCTCAAAAGTCTTCGGATCATCCAGCGGTATATCATCGATATTGATGCGGATGCCATGCCGCATCTCAATATTATCAATAGCATCTTTGATGATGGAAAGATTTCGTAATCCGAGAAAGTCCATCTTTAACATGCCCACTTGTTCCACAAGTTTTCCTTCAAACTGTGTAACCGGCATAATAGAATCTTTCTGAACACTTAGTGGAATATAGTCCTTTAGATCATCCGGCCCGATAATAATTCCGCAGGCATGTGTACCTGTATGGCGATTTGAACCTTCCAGAATTTCTGCAAATGCAAGTGTTTTTCGAATTAAATCATTTTCACTTTTACGTGCTTGTGAAAGCTCGGGAACCTTGTCGAATGCGCCTTTTAGTGTGATGCCCACTTCTTCGGGAATCAGCTTTGCAAGACGATCAGCTTCAGGAAGCGGCAGACGCAGTACACGCGCAACATCACGAATAGCTGAGCGTGCAGCCATAGTTCCAAATGTAATAATCTGCGCTACATGGTCAGTACCGTATTTTTTTACAACGTAATCAATTACTTTATCACGCCCGTCATCATCAAAGTCCACGTCGATATCAGGCATGGAGATGCGGTCGGGATTGAGGAAACGTTCGAACAGCAAACTATACTTAATCGGATCTACATTCGTAATCCGGATGCAATATGCAACAGCGGAGCCTGCCGCAGAGCCACGTCCCGGGCCCACAGCCACACCCATTTCGCGGGCCGCATTAATGAAATCCTGAACAATAAGAAAATATCCGGCAAAGCCCATTTTCTTAACAACGGATAATTCGAAATCTAGTCGCTCGCGCAACTCATCATTCATATCCGGATAAAGTTTTTCAGCGCCTTTATAGGTTAAATGGTGAAGGAATTCATCTTCATCTGTAAAGCCTTCGGGCAAAGGAAACTTAGGAAGAAGAATGTCTTGTGACAAATCAAAATCTTCGATTCTGTCAGCGATAACGCGTGTGTTTTTAATAGCTTCCGGGACATCGATAAAAAGCTGTAGCATTTCGCCGGGGCTTTTCATGTATTCCTGTCCGGTATAATGCATGCCGGTTACATCTTCCAGATCTTTGCCTGTATTGAGACAAATTAAAATTCTGTGTGCTTCAAAATCGGATGCATTCACAAAATGCACGTCATTGGTGGCAACCAGAGGGACATTGAATTTGGCAGCCATCGCGATCAGAACTTCATTTACATTTTTTTGCTCAGGTTGTCCGCTGCGTTGTAATTCAAGATAGAAGCGATCACCAAAAATATCAAGGTATTCTTTCAGTACTTCTTCTGCTTTCTCAACACCGCGTGTGGTAATGGTTTCCGGGATTTCGCCACCCAGGCATGCAGACAATGCAATCAGTCCTTCGTTATACTGACGCAGGATTTCTTTATCAATTCGCGGCGTATAATAAAAGCCTTCTGTAAATCCGAGGGAGGATAGGCGCGAAAGATTTTTGTAGCCAACTTTGTTTTGAGCCAGCAATACCAGATGATAACCACTGCGATCAACTTTCCCTTTTTTTTCGAAGCGGCTGTTTTCTGCCACATACATTTCACAGCCAATAATGGGTTTTATTCCTGCCTTCTTAGCATCACTTACAAATTTCAAAACTCCATACATGTTGCCGTGATCAGAAATGGCCAGCGAGGTCATTCCTGTTTCTTTTGCTTTGCTTAACAAAGAAGGAATAGAAGCGGCTCCATCCAGAATGGAGTATTGAGTGTGAACGTGAAGGTGCGTAAAATCAGGCATATCGGCTTTCAGGGTCTGTGTGGTAAAATTATTTTAAAATATCAAACGGAAAACGAATGTTGATAAATTATGCTATCCGCCGATAATTCTTAATATACATTGTGTATATCATTTTAAGAGCCTCATAAAAAGTCTAAAGTGGCGCTGTGTATCTGTATCCTTTTTTAACGCTTTGGAAATTATTTTTATTTTGTTTGATTAATTCAACTGTAAATCCTTCCTCGCCGATCCAGTCAGTAAAAAGTTCAATACCATCAGGACTTTCGAATGCGGCTATAATAGAATAATATTCAACACCAAATCTACCCTGATCGTCAACCCGCCATGTGCTTTGAAGATCATATTTTGCAGAATAATCGTAGTAAAGTCTTTCTTTGGAATTTGACAATACAAGAGACGCTAATGAACTATCATTTTTTGTTTCAAATTCTACGATATAAACAAATCGTTGTTTACCAAGTGCGGCAAGCTCACGCGCTTCTTTAACTTTTCTTCCTTTCTCAGTTTCTATTTGTTTTTTAAGATTTTGAGGAAGAGTGGCTGTTTCATTTTTTGTAAATAAAATCTGAGTACGCGTAGAAAAATATCTGTGAGTCATAAATAGGGTTGTCACATGCTTGTTAAGATTACCGGACGCGATCTGATATAAATACCCGCCATGATTTATAAAATTATGTGCTGCTTCCCGGCCATTATCTTTTTCATTTGGATTTTTCTTTTCAATGAATTTTATCTCACCCAATTTTCCATCTGATAAAATAGTATGTGTGTATAGAGCAGGATCAAGTGTTGAAGATTCATCCAAGATTAATTTGCACTCACTGCCATCTTGATTACTAAAACCAAATCCCACTTCCCATGCCAGTGAATCAGGTTTGATCGGAAGTACGTTTGATGTAGCTTTGCGATTTGTGCATCCCAGCACAACCGAACAAAATAAAAGTGCAAGAAGAGGTCTCATGTGTTTTTTCAAATTGAAAAATAAAAATACTAATAAAATTTAAGCAAAAATCAGTCATGGCAAATATTAAATTGTATTTTTATTCACGTGTTTCATTGTATCATACTTTTAAAAATATAACGAACACAAAGGAGGATGCAACTTAATTTCTTTTTGAAAAGTCTTATAAAAAAATAGCTGTATGAAAAAATGTACAATACTCGTTCTTGGTCTTTTGTTTATGACAATTCATTTTGGTTGCAGAAAAGAAAAGATTCGTAATAAATATACTGGTAGCTGGAAAATTACAGCAACTGAGTATTCACATTGGATTTATGGGCCCTATGATACTGTAATTAATCACGAATACAATGCAGAAATGAAAGATGGAAGTGGTTCAATGGAATTAGACCTGTGGGTTACACCGACTGAAAAATGGGATGTTCAATTAAGTAAAAACGGGAATCTGTTTTCTGTCAAAGCCATTCAGCCTTTAAGCCAGGATGATCATTCATTTAAACTATATAACTCATATGGTGATGGTGGACACTATGGCGATCAGACTATTAATGGTGAAAAACAATAACCTTATATCATTTCTTAGTTTTAAAAAAAAAAAGTTCGATTTTACCTTAGTATTGATTCATATTGTTTCAATTCTGGCGCTTTTCCATAATAGCATTTCTACACATATTAAAAATAAACAGCCAAAATGTTTGGTAATTCGAAAATATTTACGACTTTTGCAGCCCTTTTAAACAAAAATTTAATTCATTAATTTATGCCGACGAAAATCAGACTACAAAGGAAAGGTAAAAAAGGCAGACCTTTTTATCACATCGTGATCGTAGATAGTCGCACCCCACGAGATGGGAAATTCATCGAGCGGATTGGGCAGTACAACCCATTGACTATCCCTGCAACTATTACATTAGACACTGACCGCGCCGTTAAATGGCTGCAGGACGGTGCGCAACCTTCCGACACTTGCCGTGCTATTTTAGCATTTAAAGGTGTGATGTTTAAACATCACTTACTCAAAGGTGTTAAGAAAGGTGCTTTAACTGCTGAACAGGCTGAAGCAAAATTTCAGAACTGGCTCCAGGAAAAGGAAAACAAGGTTAAAACAAGCAAGAGCGAGCATGAGCAGAACTTGCGACAGGAAAAGAGCAAACGCTTGAAAGAAGAAGGTGTTGTTCGTGAAGAAGTCGCAAAAGCTGTCGCTAAAAAGCGTTCTGATTTAGCTGCTGCATTAGCAGCGGAAAAATCCGAAGCTCAGGCTGAAGTTGTTGTTGCTGAAGAAACTGCACCCGTTGTGGAAGACGCTGCACCTGTTGTGGAAGAAACTCCAGCCGTTGTGGAAGATGCAGCACCCGTTGCTGAAGAAACTGCACCTGTTGTGGAAGACGCAGCACCTGTTGTTGAAGAACCCGCAGCTATTGTTGAGGAAACTCCAGCCGTAGTTGAAGAAACTCCTGCTGTAGTTGAAGATGCAGCACCTGTTGCAGAGAACACAGAAGAACAGAAACCTGAAGCCTGATGATTTGCCGGGAAGATTACTTCCTGTTAGGCCGGATCACCAAACTTCATTCAAAATCTAACCGGTTGCTACTGGCTTTAAACCAGGAGTTACCGGTTAACTTTTTATTATCCGATCCCATTTTCCTGGATATTGATCATTCATTGATCCCATTTTTTATTGAAGAATTCGAAGAAGTAGGAAAATCTGCCCGTGTTTCTTTTCTGGATTACTCGGATGTTTCCAAAACAACCCGGCTTTGTGGTATAGATTGCTATTTGCCGAAATCGCTGCTTTCCGGAAAAAAAGAAAAACTTCCTCTTGAAGAATTGAATGGCTATGAAGTAGTGGATGTGAAAAATGGAATGATCGGTATTGTTGCCGCAATTATGGATATGTCGCACCATCCCTTGCTTTCAATTATGAATGGTAAAAAGGAAATTCTGGTTCCCTTTGTCGATGATATTGTAAAAAGTATTGACCATGATCAGCACAAAGTATTTATTGATGCACCCGACGGGCTGATTGATATCTACAGCTAACATGTCGGAGTTGGATATTTTTTATTTCAAACAATTTTCAATATTTCAAAATGAAGAAGTATTTCGGATAGGAACCGATGCTGTGCTTCTTGCTTGCTGGATTCATTTGAATGATGGCGATCTTGTGCTCGATATTGGAACCGGTACCGGCGTGATCCCGCTTATGCTTGCTCAGCGCGCTTCAATTAATGTTGATGCGATTGATACAAACAAGAATGCAGTTCAACTTGCTGAACAAAACTTTCATCATTGTAATCTCGAAAAACGGATGCATGCTTACCATTCTGATTTTTCAGATTGGGCTTTGCTAAATAAAAGTAAATACAATCATATTATTTCCAATCCTCCCTTTTTTTCTGAATCGCTGCGACCAGTAAATGCAGTAAAGGATTCCGCAAAGCATACTGAACGTAATTTTTCCGATAGATTTCTTTCATCATCATCCGGGGTGCTTCTGGAAAAAGGAAAAATTTCTGTGATTATTCCTTTTCAGGATTTGGAAAAATGGAAAAATGCTGCGTCAGATCATGGATTGAGTGTTATACGCGAAATGCACATAAGACCAACGGAGGAGAAAAAAAATCATCGCGCGTTGATTCAATTTTCAAAAATATTAACAGAGATGATGGTTGAAATTGAACGACTGACTATTTTTAATCCTGAGGAAAATAGGCATACTGAGGCGTATTCACAATTCATTTCATTGTATCTTCCGGGAAAAAAACCGGTTAGTAGAAATAACTCAAACATATAAAAGTTGAAACCGGGTTATTTTTTTTACTTTTGCGTTGAACCAAATTTATACGAATATGAATTTTGATCTGATTGTTATTGGAAGTGGACCCGGTGGATATGTTGCTGCTATTCGTGCAGCGCAGCTTGGGATGAAAGTGGCTGTTGTGGAACGTTCAGAGCTTGGTGGTATTTGCCTCAACTGGGGCTGTATTCCTACAAAAGCGTTGTTGAAAAGTGCACAGGTTTATGAATATGCGCTTCATGCAAAAGAATATGGTGTTGTGATTCCTGAAGGGGTTCAGCCGGATCTTCCTGCAATGGTTGCGCGCAGCCGTGGTGTTGCAGATAATATGAGTAAAGGGATACAATATCTTTTCAAAAAGAATAATATTACGGTTATTATTGGTTCAGGACAATTGAAAACAAACAATTCAGTAGAAGTAAAAGATGCAGAAGGAAGTGTAACGTCATACGAAGCGAATCATATCATTCTTGCCACCGGAGCGCGTTCGCGTGAACTCCCCGGGATGAAGCAGGATGGTAAACATATCATTGGATATCGCGAAGCACTTACCCTGCAAGTGATACCGAAATCAATGGTCGTTGTTGGATCCGGAGCGATTGGAAGTGAATTTGCTTTTTTCTATCAGTCGCTGGGCGTTCAAGTCACTTTGATTGAATATCTACCAAACATACTACCGCTCGAAGATGAAGACGTGTCCAAACAAATGGAACGTTCCTTCAAAAAGAAAGGAATGAAAGTCATGACTGCTACAGCTGTTGAGAAAGCGGATGTTGAAGGCGGTCTCTGTAAAGTTTATGTTAAAACGAAAAAAGGGGATGAAGTTCTGGAAGCTGAAATCGTTTTGTCAGCGGTTGGAATTTCTACGAATCTTGATGGTATTGGTCTTGAAGAAGCTGGAGTGAAAACTGAAAACGGAAAAGTGATCGTTGATTCAATGTATCGCACCAATGTTTCCGGTGTTTATGCCATTGGCGATATTATTCCCGGTCCTGCATTGGCTCATGTTGCTTCAGCAGAAGGAATTATTTGTGTGGAAGCCATAGCAGGAAAGAATCCGGAACCACTGGATTACAAAAATATTCCGGGATGTACATATACAGTTCCGGAAGTTGCATCGGTTGGATTAACCGAGAAACAAGCGATTGAAGCCGGTTATGAAATTAAAGTAGGCAAGTTCCCATACACTGCATCCGGAAAAGCTACTGCAGCAGGCAATCGTGATGGCTTCATCAAGGTAATTTTTGATGCAAAATATGGTGAATGGCTCGGCGCTCACATGGTTGGATTAAACGTCACAGAAATGATTGCTGAGGCTGTCGTTGCAAGAAAACTCGAAACTACCGGACATGAAATTCTGAAGGCTGTTCATCCGCATCCCACCATGTCGGAAGCTGTGATGGAAGCTGTTGCTGCTGCATACGGAGAAGCGATTCATATATAAATTATCATGTGCGGAATAACCGGAATAATCGCATTCAGTGATTCTGCAAAACGGAATCTTGAGCAGGTTCATTTTTCTTTACAACAACTAAAAAAACGTGGCCCCGATCGTCAGGCGGCGTGGATAAAAAACAATGTTGCTATCGGGCATGCGAGGCTTTCGGTAATTGATCTGTCTGAATCAGCCAACCAACCCTTTGTTGATCCCGAAGGACGTTTCGTTTTAGCATTTAATGGTGAATTTTTTAATTACAAGGAACATCGTGAAAAGCTGATGCAGCAAGGTGTTCAGTTTTCATCCGACAGTGACACAGAAGTATTGCTGCAACTTTTTAAGCAATATGGGGTTTCGTGCATTCCGATGATAAACGGTTTTTTTGCTTTTGCTGTTTATGATACATTGAAAGAAGAGCTGGTTATTGCAAGGGACCGATATGGTGAAAAACCACTTTTGTATTTTCAGGATCATGAAAATTTTGTTTTTGCTTCAGAATTGAAAGCATTGCTGAAATACAATTGTGTTCCAAGGAATATCGATTTTCAATCACTGCTGATGTATTTGCAGCTGAATTATATACCATCGCCATTCTCAATGCTGGAAGGTGTTTCGAAGGTAGAGCCCGGTCATTATCTTTCAATCAAAAAAAACGGGAATGATTTCTTCGTTGAGGATCATACCTGGTATACACTGGCATTGCCTGATACGGAAAGATCACCGGATTCATATGAAGATGCAACCATCAAAGTTAAATCATTGCTGGAGGATTCCGTCCGTCTGCGATTAATTTCGGATGTTCCGCTGGGAGTGTTTTTGAGCGGAGGAATCGACTCCTCGATAGTTACTGCATTGGCAGCAAAGCATCAGAAGAAAGTAAAAACCTTTACGATTGGTTTCAAAGATGATCCTGTGTTTGATGAATCGCAATATGCATCTGTAATTGCGAATAAATACAATACCGATCACACGACTTTCTTTTTATCTGAAGAAGAAATTTTTTCGGCATTGCCCGGCATGATGGATTATCTGGATGAGCCTTTTGCAGATTCATCAGCACTGGCGGTATATGTACTGAGTCGGGAAGTTAAAAAACATGTGACTGTTGCCTTGTCGGGCGATGGTGCAGATGAGTTTTTTGGAGGCTACAATAAGCATTGGGCAGAGTTGTTTGTAAGAAATCATCGGATTTCTGCTCAATGCATGAGATTAATAGACCCCTTTAGCTCTCTTTTAAGAGGATCACGTCATTCCAAAGCCGGAAATTTTATGCGGAAGGCAAACCGGCTTGCTGAGGGAGCAAAAATGAATGCCAAAGAGCGCTATTGGCGGTGGTGCGGATTAAACTCAGAAAAGAACGCGATGGCTTTTTTATCTGAAAATAGAGGATTTGAAGAATATCATAAAAGAAAGCAACATTTTTTAGAACCTATTAACGGTAATAACGTACAAGGTGAAGATATTTTTTACAGTGATGTAAAATTAGTGCTGCAAGGCGATATGCTGGTTAAGACGGATATGATGTCCATGGCCGGAAGCCTCGAAGTGCGGAGCCCGTTCCTTGATTACCGATTGGCGGATTATGTCAACTCATTGCCCGGCTCATACCGGCTGGCAGGAAAAAACGGAAAACGAATTCTGAAAGATGCCTTTCAGGATGAATTGCCCCCGGAAATTCTGTCGCGTAAAAAGCATGGCTTTGAAGTACCGCTGCGAAAGTGGTTAATGGGTGGCTTGCAGCCTCTCATCAGCGACATGCTGGAAAGTGATTTTGTAAAGAAACAGAATATTTTTAGCAATACAGCAGTGAATGAATTGAAGTTTAGGCTTCAGTCGAACCGCCCCGGTGACGCAACCGCACAGATGTATGCATTATTAATTTTTCAGAACTGGTACAAAAAGTACATAACCTAAAAATAAAAATATGCCGAGGATTCTGCGAATCCTGAATCGCTTTAATCTGGGAGGACCGACATACAATGCCGTTTTTCTCACTCGTTTTTTACAACCGGAATTTGAAACGCTGTTGCTTGGCGGTGAAAATGATGAATCGGAAGAAAGTTCATTGTTTATTGCCAAGCGATATGGTGTTGAACCGGTTATTATTCCTGAGATGAAGCGTAGAGTCAGTTTTTTGAATGACATAAGAGCATACAAAAAAATCAAAAGTATTATTCGCGAATTCAAACCGGATATTGTGCATACGCATGCATCAAAAGCTGGAGCATTGGGCCGCAGGGCCGCTGCTGCCTGCGATGTGCCAGTGATTGTTCACACTTTTCACGGACATGTATTTGATGCCTATTTCAGTGGATTAAAATCCAATCTGTATAAAAATATTGAACGAAAGCTAGCCGTTAAAACCACTCGGATCATCGCGTTGAGTGATAATCAAAAAGAAGACCTGATTGAAAAATATAAAATTTGTTCAGAAGATAAAGTTGAAATCATTCCACTGGGCTTCGATTTGGATCGTTTTGCAAAAGACGGCGGTGACAAGAGAGAACGATTCCGCAGTAAATACAAACTGAGTGAAACTGATATCGCAGTTGGAATTATTGGCCGGCTTGTTCCTATAAAAAACCATGGTTTTTTTCTGGATGCTTTTCACAAGGCAAAACAAAAGAATCCGTCATTAAAAGCGCTGATTATTGGTGATGGCGAAAGCAGAAGAGACATCGAAAATAAAATCAAACAACTGGGGTTGCGTAGTTGTACAGCAGAAAATATTCAGGAAGATACAGATGTGATCCTGACTTCCTGGATTAAGGATGTTGATGAAGTTCTTGCCGGACTTGATGTAGTTGCATTGACTTCCTTGAATGAAGGTACGCCGGTAAGTCTGATTGAAGCGCAGGCTGCAGGTTGCCCTATTGTAAGCACGGAAGTTGGAGGAATACGTAGTGTTGTTATACCCGGTGTAACAGCGTTGCTTTCCCCTTCAGGCAATATTGAAAAATATACAGAGAATCTGATGCGTGTTACGGAAGATAGTGAATTCAGAAATAAACTGGGTTACAAAGGCTGGAATTTTGTACACGAACGTTTTCATTATTCCAGGCTGGCCGATGATATGAAGAACTTGTATGATCGCCTTCTTAATTCAAATAAAAAAAAATGAATATCTTTGTTTCGGATGAAAAATAAACTGATATATCTGTTTTGTTTGCTGGGTTTGTTTTCTTGCAGATCATTGAATCCCGGAAAGATGTTACGGAATGATCACAGCAAAGAGTTTGCTGATCTTGCTACGATTACAAATGAACAATATAAAATCTCTCCCGATGATATTCTGACAATGCAGATTTTTACCAACGAAGGTGAAAAAATTATCGATCCTTTTGTTGACCAAAATGCCGGAGCAGGAAGCCTGATGAATCAAATGAATTATCTGGTTGAGCCTGACGGACTGGTTCGTTTGCCTATTTTGGGACGTATCCAGCTAAGCGGATTTACCCAAAAGGAAGCAGAGCTTCTTTTAGAAGATAAATATGCTGTGCATTTCAAAAGACCCTTTGTGCAATTGCGAATCACAAATAAAAAAGTTATAATCATTAAAGGAGGGAATAATTCAAGCGTGATAACACTTACAAGTCCAAATACAACTTTGTATGAAGCTATTGCGCAATCAAGCGGGATAGGTGATGGCAAGGTTCATAAAATTAAACTCATTCGAAAATCACAGAAAGAAATTAAAATTTATCAGATAGATCTATCCAGAATGAAAAATGTGAATCAGGGAAATATTGTATTGCAGGCTGATGACATTGTTTATATTGAACCTCGGGATAGAGTACCCCAGGAGATCATGAATTCGATATCTCCATATCTGGCTACTATTTCTGCAATAGCTGTAATCATTACTTTGTTTGCCAAATAAAATGCTGAAGAAGAAGATCATAAATATTAATGATGAGTTTGATGCAAAACTTTTGGTTTACATCATACGAAAAAACATTTTCTGGATATTCTCTTTTTTCATAATTGCTTTAATTGCAGGACTACTTTACTTGCGTTATACACACCCAATTTTTGAAGCCAATGCCGTTTTACAATTTGGAAATGATAATACTGCGAAAGTTTTATTCAAACAGGATAATTTAGAGGAAGAAGGAATTGAAAAAGATTTGGAGCTGCTACGTTCGCCTGTGTTCTTAAGCCGTGTTTTCGCCAAGTTACCACTGCAGGTTTCCTACTTTGTTAAAGGTTGGATTCTCGATTTTGAAACCTATAAAAACTCTCCTTTTGTAGCTTATTACAGAATAAAGGACCCTGCAATTTATGGTACGCCAATGAATGTAGAATTCATTGATGTCAACCGGTATCGGTTGGACTATATGGTGCAAAATACAGGCAATCAACTTGATGGAAGAATTGGAGAATGGATCAGCTTTCCACATCTGGATATAAGACTTGAATGGAAAGATAAAAAAACTACTTCCAAACCTGCTGCCAGTCATTATTTTATTATTAACAACCCGGATGCAATATATGCAGTAAATGCTTCGCGTTTGAATCTGGTAATATTAAGTAGTATAGCGAGAACCGTAGAATTGAGATACCAGGACAGAAATGCTTCAAAAGCTGCTGATATCATCAATGAAATATTGAATGAGTATCAATCGTATGATATTGAAAGAAAAGCAGAAAGTGCAAATCAGGTTCTGGATTTTATTGATCTACAGCTTGACACGGTGTTTAACAGATTGTATCAGGCTGAACTGCAACTAAAAAGTTACAGGAAAATTAATTTTGGTCGCTTTTCCAATCAGACGTCATCTATGCTTGAGGCAAATGAGCAGAGCAGAATGAATGAAATGGAAGCACAGGTTTCGAGTTTAGAATATCAGGAATCTGTGCTGAATGAAATCGAATCAACTGTTACGAAAACTGCTGATCTTGACGTTTACAAACTAATTGCATTGATTGCCGGAAGTGATTTGCAGGGAGGAACACTATCTGGGATGTTAAGTGCTTTAGAACAGTTGTATCTTAAAAAAGAACAAATGCTCTATGATGTAACTTCAAAAAGTAGCCAGATTGAATCGATAAATTTTCAAATTGATATTCAGAAAAAATTACTTATTGAAAGTGTAAAATCACTTAGAAATAATATACGGAAACGCAGAATTGACCTTGCAGGTAAGTTGATTGAACAGAATAAGAAAATCCTAGCACTGATTCCGGTTGATACGACTCAAGTATATAACACTGGTTATACAACTATGTTACGTGAGTATTCAATCAATGAAAAATACTATAACCAATTGCTTGAAAAAAAGACAGAGTATTCTATTATGAAGGCTGGTTATGTAACAAAGAATAAGATTTTGCAATATGCTGTAACACCTTCATCACCGATATCTCCGAATAAAAGATTCATCATGCTTACAGCCATTGCAGTTGGGCTTTTAATTTCATTTATTTTGGTACTAATACGTTATTTACTTCATAATTTTATTTGTGTTCTTAATGACATTTCGGCTTATGTTGATACACCTATTTTGGGAATGGTGCCACGATACAGAAAAGAGATTCCGGTTTCTCAGTTAATTGTAGATAAACGTCCAAAGTCGCTGATTGCAGAATCGCTGCGGGCTGTGAGAACCAACCTGCAGTTTATTGGCAATGAGCCTGGACCGAAAGTAATAGCGATTACCTCTACTATTTCAGGTGAAGGGAAGACTTTTGTAGCAATCAATTTAGCCGGTGTAATCGCGTTTTCTGGAAAAAAAGTAATCATCATTGACTCCGATATGCGTAAGCCAAAAATCCATCAGGGGTTTGGTGTTGAGAATATTTGTGGATTAAGCACAATCCTTGTTGGTAAAGATGAAATGGACTTTTGTATTCAAAAAAGTCAAATTGAAAATCTTGATTTCATAACAGCCGGGCCTGTACCACCCAATCCCTCAGAATTGATTATGAGTGAAAAAATGAGTAAGCTTATTGAGACCCTCAAGGAAACATACGAGGTAATTATTATTGATAATCCTCCTGTGGGTTTGGTTACCGATGGTATTGCTAATTTACAGCGCGCCGATTATCCAATATTTGTTTTTAAAGCCAATTATTCACGCAGGCACTTTATAGAAAACATTGTAAGGTTAATTGAGGAAAACGAAATAAAGAAATTGTCGATTATTCTCAATGCTGTTGAAATCATGAATTCAAACTATGGATTCAAGCGTTCACAAGGATATGGATACAGCTATGGATACGGATACGGCTATGG
>JAZDMK010000294.1:0-7190 GCA_043800975.1 Bacteroidota bacterium
GGAAACTGATGCTTGATAAATTTGTCGATATTATTAAAAACAAAGATTCGATAACCTGTGTTATTTCAGGTCATACCGACAATGTTCCCATTTCAACAGATAAATTTCCTACAAACTGGGAACTATCTTCCGGCCGCGCACTTTCTGTGGTTCACTACCTGATTTCAAAAGGAGTTGATCCAACGGTATTAAGAGGTGAAGCCTTCGGTGAATATCATCCCGTATCACCCAACGATACCGATGCAGGTCGTAGCATGAACCGCCGCATTGAACTCACGATTGTGAATGCTAAGAAAAAGAAGTGAGTGATTAACATTTGCCTGCTGCGCAGGCAGTGATGTTGGATGTCCCTGTACGAAAGGCGTTCAGCCGGGTGGGGATGCCGGATTTCAAGGAGACGGAAGACCGAAAAGCAAGCAGTAGCTGTTTCATTTCGTTTAGGCTCGAAGACCGAAGCTGGAAGCCCGAAATGGAAATCTTTCGCACAAGCCAGCCCCTTCTGGAAGTGGATGTCGGGTGACCGATATGGAAGCCCATCGCTTCCGGATACTCAATCCAGTCACATCGGGACGGACTATCGGTAACAACGAAAAGAAAAAGACAATAAAGTGCCTTTAGGTACGACCTATTCATGTTGGATACCCGATATCTATAACGAAATATCAAAAAAAAAGTCCGCCGCAGCGGACTCTTCGTATAGTTCAAAAATCGTAAATCGTAAATCAAAAATCACTTCAGCTTTCCCTGTTTCTTCAAACTCTCTACAATTTTTTCCATTTCACCAACCAGACGGTCGAACTGACGGAAAGCAGCATCGTATGGTGATGCAGTAGTCATATCAACGCCCGCTTTTTTCAATAATGCAATCGGATAATCGCTGCCGCCGGAACTAATCAGTCCAAGATATTTTTCTTTATAGCCCGCAGTGCCGGTTGTTACATATTCACTCAAAGCAAGCGAAGCTATGATACCGGTGCTGTACTGGAACACATAAAAATTTCTGTAAAAATGAGGAACTATACTCCAGCCCACTGCGAAATGATCTGCTACGCGAACTACATTTTTATCATGTCCGTAATAATCGCGAACACAGCGCAGGTATTCCTTATCAAGCCATTCAGCAGTCAGTGTTTTTCCTTCTTCCACTCTTTTGTGCATGTTCAGTTCAAACTCAGCAAACATCGTCTGGTGATATAAAGTAGCACGCAGTTGTTCCAGATAACTGTCAATTAAAAAAAGTTTGAACATTTCATCATTGCTGTTTTTCAGCAAATAATTCATCAGCAGATTTTCATTGGAGGTTGATGCAATTTCAGCAAGGAAAGTAGGGTAGCCGGAATCAAGATACGATTGTTTTTTACTGCTGAAGAATGTATGCATCGAATGTCCCAGCTCATGAGCAAGCGTTGAGACATCATCATAACGACCTTTGAAATTCATTTTAACATACGGATGAACGCCATAAACTCCGGATGAAAACGCACCGCTTTCTTTTCCTTTGTTGGGATAAATATCTACCCAGCGGTTAGTAAGGCCCATTGTTAAAGCATCTCCGTATTCTTTGCCCAGCGGAAGCATAGCCTGAATCACAAGTTTCACGGCTTCATCATACGTATACTTTTGTTCAACGGCAGTAACGGATGATGCTGTGATGTCTTCGTAATTCAAAGTATCCAGACCCAGCAATTTTTTCTTCAATGCATAATAGCGATGAAGCGGGGAAAGGTTTTCGCGTACTTTTGAAATCAGGTTTGTGTATACAGTTGTAGGAATACTGTCGCCGAAAAGCCGTGCAGAAAGACAATCGTCAAACTTATTTACTTTCGCCGAAAACAAATGTTGTTTCATTGCAGCAGTAAGTAATATCGCCTGTGTATTTTCGAATTTTTTCTGATTTTTCATGAACGCTTCTGTCACAATCTTACGATCAGCCTGAACTTTCGAAGCACGGCAGGTTTGATAATTGGCCATGTTCAGAACTACTTTCTTTCCATCCGTCAATATCACTTCTGCGGGTGGAATTTCAAGGTCATTCAGCATTTTGGAAGCCTGTGATGGTGCACCTGCGAAAAGACCGGTCATAGAAACAATCGTTTGTTGATCGGCAGGAAGTACGTGGTCCTTTTCGCGTAGGATGGCTTGAATTGTAAAACGGTAGGGTTTAAGAGCAGGTTCTTTTTTCAGGTATTCCGAAAACTTTTCCTGACCCATTTTTAAAACATCTTCATTCATGAACGACATTTTTGAACCGAGTTCTACAAACATCGATTGCATTTCGCCTTTCATTCCCTGAAATTGTGTATTGCCCATGTCCATGACAGCTTGCAGGTTTGCATACTGATACAGTTTTGTGCCAACCAGATCCAGCTCTTCATAAAATTTAAAGAAAGCAACAATCTTCTCCGGGCTGCTGGTCCAGTCTTTCGACATTTCTTCAACTTTCGCAAGCTGTTTTTTGAATTTTTCTTTATCTGCTTTCCATGCTTCCATATTCGGATAGATATCATCTATCTTCCAGGTATATTCAACAGGAACCTCACTGCGTGCCTTGGTTGAGTAATCAGGAACTTCTTTTGTTTGTGCCTGCAGATACATGGGTACGGATACGCTGAGTGCGATCACGCTTACAATTTTTTCAAGTTTGTTCATAGAATTAATGTTGTCATCAGTCATGATGAAATTTTTTCAAAAGTAGAAATGTTTTTTAATTGTCGGTAATTTATTATACAAACGTGCTGTTTTTATGCACAATCCGGATTCATCAAACAATAAGCACTTATTTGGATTTCAGGATTAACCTAAGTGAGGAATCATGATTAAAATAACTCCACGCCCAGTTGATGAAGATGATCAATTTGTTTTTCACACTCAGGATTAGCATCAGATGCAGGAACATCCATACATACCAGGCAAGCCGACCCTGAAATTTAATGCGCGGGAGATCCACTACAGCTTTGTTCTTTCCAATGGTTGCCATAGATCCAAGATCTTTGTATTCGTATTCTTTCAGCGGTTTGTTTTTTAAAGTACGAAAGAAATTCTTCGCAAGATTTTTTCCCTGATTGATTGCCACATTCGCTAGCTGCGGATGCCCGTTTGGATAAAGCGGTGTTTGCATATAGGCAACATCACCGATGCAATAAATATTTTCATAACCGTCGACCTTGTTGTATCGATTTACAATCAGGCGGTTCCGAATGCATGATTCTTTGCGGATGCCTTCTATTGTATTTCCGGTAACGCCCGCTGCCCAGATTACATTGGCTGCAGAAATCTTTTCACCATTCGACAAACAAATTGTTTTTCCGTCATAACTCGACACAATGGTTTCCGTCTTGACAATCACGCCCAGCTTTTCAAGGTATTTTCGTGAAGCTTTTTTGGCAGCATCACTCATGTTGTTCAGCGTATTCTTACTGCCTTCCAGAAGAATGATCTGCAACTTTGAAAAATCAAAATGCGGAAAATCTTTGGGGAGAATTTTTTTCTTCATCTCGGCGAAGGCGCCGGAAAGTTCAACACCTGTGGGACCTGCACCCACGATGACAATGTTCAACAGTGCTTCTTTTTCTTCTTCTGTTGCGCTCATCATTTTTTCGAAACTGAGCAACAGCTGATTTCGTATTCCAATGGCTTCTTCCGTCGATTTCATGCTCAGCGCATGTTTGCCTATTTCATCATTGCCGAAATAATTTGTTTTGCATCCGGTGGCAATAATCAGGTGATCGTATTCAACAGAGCCAATGCTTGTATCCAGTGAATTTGTATCGGGATTTATTTTCGTAACATCCGCCATGCGGATTTCAATGTTTTCGGAATCCTGAAAAATTTTCCGGAAAGGAAACGATATGCTGGAAGGATCAAGCCCCGCACTGGCCACCTGATAAAACAAAGGCTGAAACTGATGGTGATTCTGCCGGTCGATGAGTGTAACCTTAAAATCACTTTTGTTCAAAGCCCGTGCCATTTGCAGGCCTGCAAAGCCGCCACCTACAATTACAATCCGGTCTCCTTTGTTCATTTATTTTTAATTGCTTATTAAAACAAATGTAAAAAAAATTGAACTGTAAAGTGGAAATATTTTTTTAGAGATGTGTTTTTTATTTCTCGCGAATCATCGCAGATAAAGTGCACGCAAATTAGCGCAGATAAATACAATGGCTAGATCATAGTCTGTTTTTTTAACCGCAACCGAACCACAAAGTGGTGAGTTCACGAGTACATTTGAGATAATTTTATGAACGAGTAAAGATGCAAAGTAAATGTACGCAAAGCACGCAAAGATGGTTCACTTATACTAAGTGTATTAAGGAATCACTTTTATCTCTTCCGCCTGAATGATTTCGTAATCTGATTTACGATAAATAAAAGCTACAACGCTGCAAAACTTTTCTCTCCACTCAGTGTTAAGTGTTAAAGAATAATTTTTTATCAAATGATGTCCGGGAGCGCTGTTGCCTGAAACCAGTGTGTCACCCCAGCTTCCGTTAAACGAGCCACGAAGTACATCATGATGGACATAATCATAGATGATAGGAATAGCACCTAAATTGGGATCAGAATTTTTCTGTGGCTTTACGATACTATCTTCTTTTATATAGACGCCTAACATGTATGTGTCACTTAAATTAGTCAGAAAATTGGCATCCACTTCTACCTGAAGATTTCGGGTTGAAGCATTATATGTGGGTGTAAGTTTTAAATTTACGTTGGGAGCTTTATGCAATTCTGTAATTACAATGGATCCCATGCTATAGGGGCTGATAATGTGATTTGAATTAAAACCTGTTCTGTTTACCATACAATTTGGGTTACCCTCCATTCCAACACCGAAAAAATTGTCAAGTTCAGTTCCAACGGAAGTATTGAAATCATATGTGAAATCTCCAAAAACATCAACTGTAGCATAAAAACCCGCATGAATAGTAAGAACAACTAGGCTGTCACCATATAGTGCTTTTAAGTTCTGAATAATATAGTTTCCTGTTGGGCAGTTTGGACATTTATGTCCTACATATATTTCAAGAAATGTTTTCCTGATTTTTACTTCAGTAGTAGGGCTTTCAGTAGGGGTTTGCTCAGTTTTTTCAACTTTATCACAGGATGACAAATACAAAAAAGAAGAAGAAATGAGCAATATGATTAGATAGGCTTTTTTCATAAAGCGGGAGTTGTGGGTATTTGAAAAGAATTTCAAATATAATAAATAAAATGCATTATTGGTGATAATAATGTTTAAATCTCCCCTCGCACTGGCCATGTTGCGCGGCGGCCCATCGCCGCGCTAATTCCACCTTTTCTTTGCATTGCCCAAAGAAAAGGTGGAGCCAAAAGAAACTCTAGCGCTGTCAAGCCTGCTCGTGAAAACTACATTGCGTTCTGTCCCGAAAAAAAACTCCTCACTTCGTTCGTCAAACACTTTTTTCTTAGCACCAGCCTGCGCTGCAAACGCAACTTGTTTTCTATCTTGCAGGCTTGAATGCGCGTCCTAAATTCTGGTTGTTTTTCAATTGGCAGACAAATAAAACTTATACGCGACTCCACCCTTGCTGCTCCGAGAAGTCCGCTGTGGAAGATCGACTCTGTGTTTTTTGGATCGTGTGTATGCTGCAAATACAAAGTAAAAATCATTATTATTGCAATAAAATATGTAACAATGAAATCCTTCCGCAAAGAACTTTGGTTCAACACCGAAAAACGAATGCAGCTCATTCACATCACGCACGAAGTGGAAAAAGCCATTGCTGAAAGCGGCATACGCGAAGGGCTGTGTCTGGTGAATGCTATGCACATCACTGCCAGTGTATTTATCAACGACAATGAAGGCGGACTGCATATGGATTACATGGAGTGGCTTGAAAAGCTCGCTCCCTATAGCCGCGATGGATACAACCACAACGTAGGTGAAGACAACGGCGATGCCCATTTAAAACGACAGATCATGGGACGCGAAGTAGTGATTGCCATCACGAACGGGAAGATGGATCTGGGTCCCTGGGAAGCCGTGTTCTACGGTGAGTTCGACGGAAGAAGGAAGAAACGGGTGCTGGTAAAAATTATTGGAGAGTAGAAAAAGATTTTGGATTTTTGATTTCGACCGTTGGTAGAAAGAGTATCATTTCCTGAATCGAAAGCCCAAACCTAAAGAAAAATTCCCTGTAAGCTCCGTATTAGTTATATTATGAATATTTGATGGTATAATTAAACTGGTATATCGGGTTCGTTCTCTATAAAATCCAAGTCCCGAAAACTGAAACAAATAAAAGTATTTTGAAAACGAAAGTTTGATGCCATATCCAATGTGGTTGTCCAGATATTTATAGGTATAATGCATCAAAATGCTACTCCCAGCTGAGGGTCCCGAATAAATAGGATAGCTGGAAACCCTTTTTGTGTTATAGTAGCCGACATCGTAAAACAAAAAGAAGTTCAGGAATCTCCTTTCTCGCGATGGGTTTAGCTTGTATGAAAGATGAAGGACATGATCTCCAGTTTCATTGGAGTTGTAATGATAAGAATAGAACCGGAGTCCAGCAGCAAATGAACTTCTTTTGTAATTAAATGTCAAAGATGGTATAAAGAAAGCATCATAAAGATAATAATATTTAGAAACAACAGACATATAAGACAAAGAGAATCCCGGCCTTAGTCTGTTTGGATATAGTTTCGATGAATCAATGGGTTTGATTGCGAATACTTTTTTGCATTGCTTTCCAACAAACTGAAAAAAACGATCCAGAATAAGTGTGTCGTGTTTGGGCTTGCTATCCTGCGCAATTGAAATAAGAGGCAGGAAGAATAACAGAATAAAAAAGTGTTTTTTCATAGGGTTGGTGGAATAAGCAAAAATATGAAAAATTGTATAACGATGCAAGCAGTCGAAATGATATCATAACAACAAATTAAAGGATACTGATGCTGCGTAATGCTCTGCTGCTAGCATCGCAATCGATGCTGGCTGCCGCTGGAGCGGCGGTTACTAGTTATCAGTTAATCGTTAATTGGGGGAAATCATTGCTGACTAGATCGCGGACGTTGATTACACGATCAAGATCGATGCTTACACGGCTAAGATCGTTGGTTACACGACTGCGATCGTTGGTTACACGACTGCGATCGATGGTTACACGACTAAGATCGTTGCTGACACAACAGCGATCGATGGTTACACGACTAAGATCGTTGCTGAC
>JAZDMK010000300.1:0-10808 GCA_043800975.1 Bacteroidota bacterium
CACCGTGTAGGTGGTCGTCGATCCGGGTGTTATCGTAATCGGGTTGCTCGTGCTGCCGGTGTTCCATAAGTAAGTCGTCCCGCCGTTGGCAGTCAGTGTAGCCGTCTGGCCCGCGCAGATCGTGTCGGAATTCACGGTTACAAGCGGCAGGGAATTCACCGTGACCACAGAGGTCGCTGTTCCGGCACATCCGAGTATTGTTCCCGTTACAGTATAAGTGGTATTGACAGCTGGTGTAACATTTATCGGATTGGAGGTTGACCCCGTGCTCCAGTTGTAATTGCTCGCACCATTGGCCGTCAGCGTCGCCGTCTGGCCCGCGCAGATCGTCGGTGAGTTCACGGTTACTATCGGAAGCGGGCTAACGGTGACGATCGATTGTGCCGTATTGGTACAACCGAGCGCTGAAGTCCCCGTGACTGTGTAAGTCGTGGTGACAGCTGGCGTGACGGAGATCGGATTGGATGTCGACCCTGTACTCCAGTTGTATGTGCTCGCACCATTGGCCGTCAAAGTTGCTGTACCGCCTGCACAGATCGTCGGAGAGTTTACCGTCACTGCCGGTAGCGGATTTACCGTGACGATCGATTGTGCCGTATTTGTACAACCGAGCGCTGAAGTCCCCGTGACTGTGTAAGTCGTGGTGACAGCCGGGGTGACGGTGATCGGGTTGGATGTTGAACCGGTACTCCAGTTGTATGTACTGGCACCGCCGGCTGTTAAAGTTGCTGTGCCGCCTGCACAGATCGTCGGAGAGTTTGCCGTCACTGCCGGTAGCGGATTTACCGTGACGACTGCCGTGGCTGTGCCAGAATTACCCCCCGCTGTGCCGGTAACAGTATATGTGGTTGTCGCTGCAGGGCTGACAACATATGGATTGGAGGTTGAGCCGGTATTCCATAAGTAAGTAGTTCCTCCCACAGAACTATTGGCCGTCAGTGTAGCCGATCCTCCGGCACAAATAGTTGGATTGTTAACGGTAATGACCGGTACTGGTGAACATGCCTGAATGGAAACATCATCTACATAATAATATGTATTAAGAGTACCTCCGCCAACTACTGTAGTTGAAGTAGACGCATTATCAGAAAAATTTCCAATTGTAAAATAAGCGTATGCAGACGTTGGTGTGAAGGTGTAAGAAACCAGTGTCCAATTTATCGTATCAGAGATAATGGTACTGTTCACAAGTTGGGGCATCATTCCAGACTGACAAAAAGTAGCAACATCCCAATCTGATGTACTGAAATACACACCCAAATTATTACATCCCTTATTACTCCTGCCCGCAAGAACAACATAAAACTCCACACAATACGTTGTGCCCGGCACAAGCGCACTTGTCAGATGCCCTTGCAAATGTTCCCGGTAATCTGTACATGAGGCGGACCCATAAACATAAATACCGGCCATGCCGTTTCCCGTTCTGGGCGCATGTTGGCCAGTTCTAATAGAAGATGTTGAAAATGGATCACACCAGCAGGTATTTGCTAATGATGTATTAAGGATATCACTGGTGCCATTTGTCGGATTGGTCCAATCATTAATAGCTGCATCAAACATGGCAGGACTGGTATAAAAGCTGCACTGCAAGCTTCCCGCGTTAACGTTCTCGAAGGATGGGTTGATAACGAGATTCTGAGCATCCGTTTGAAACACCATGATCGATAATAACAAACACAGGAAAACCATCCGGAAAGGAAGATGAGCACAAGAGTGATTCACTTCCGGTTTTTGACTGAAACTCGCTTTTGATTTCATAATTACTTCATGTTTAATAAACAAACATAAAGTACGTCTGTCCAAAAACAAAGTATGCTTTATCAATTACCCTGATTTTATTATCAGGTGGCAGCTCTTTTTTATCGGATGATGTTTAAATAATTCTTGTGCTATTGAGGAGCTTAAGAATTCAGCACAGTAATGATATTCCCCGGCTTAATATCCCTCAAGAAATTTTAGAATAGTGTTTCGTAATTTTGATGAAATTGGAATATTGCTCCCGTCAGACATTACAAAATGCTCTTGCATTCTGTTGAATAATCTTATATGAAGAATATTTATTATGTGTGAATGATGAACACGAAGAAATCCCCTGCTTGTCAGATTTTCTTCGAAATCTCCCATGGTTTTACTAAGCAGGTGTTTTCTGTTATCCGTCAGATAGAAGCGTGTATAGTTGCGTTCGCTTTGACATCTGATGATTTCGTGCAGATCTACATAATATACATTCTCTGCTGTTTTTAAACAGATTTTATTAAAATTGGAGGAGTGAACATTTTTGTTACCCGGTAAAGCATTTACGTTCTCCTCGGTGGTTAATGTGGATAAGTATTTATTTACAGCTGCAATTACTTCATAAGGATCCAGCGGTTTAAGTATATAATCCAGCGCATTAATTTTTATGGCTTTTATCGCATACTGCTCATACCCTGAAATAAAAACATACTTAAACTTAATTTCCGGAAAATGAGAAAGTAGATTAAATCCGGATCCGTCAGGAAGATTAATATCAATAAAAACGAGATCGGGAGAATGCTCATTAATCATGGTAATACTTTCTGAAACCGAAGACGCCTGGCCAACTATGTCTATATTGCTGCATCCTTCCGTCAGAATGGAAGATAAGGTTACACGTATGTTTTCTTCGTCATCAACAATAAGCACTTTAATCATTTTCATCGGATTGCTTTTTAAACGGGATTTTTATGTATACTCTGGTTCCGCTGTTCGCTGAATCAATTTCAGAAAGATCTTCGAATACGATTTTGCATTCTTCAGATTTCCTGTTTCGATACGACAATGTTAACCTGTCCTCAGATATCTGGGTGGAGTAACTAAAATGAATCTTATCAATTCTTTGCTCAAGGCATTTTTTGCGGCCAATTCCGTTATCAGTTACTTCTACTTTAATAAGACAGTCAACCATTGTAACTTTGACGAATATGAGCCCACCGGCTTTTAGATGTGCGATTCCGTGCTCTATGGAGTTTTCAACCAGCGGTTGAATAAACATGGGTGGTATAAGAATCCTGTGCTGGTCAATGTTGCTGTCAACTTCAATTTTCCATTTGAACTTTTCCGGAAAACGAATTTCCTGCAGTTCCATATACTTTGCCAGCAGTTTCAACTCTTCAGCTACAGGAATAAACTCGGTGCGGGAATTCTTCAATATCAGTCGCATCAGGTCAGAAAAATCAGAAACATATTTCACGGCTTTCATTTTATCCCCTGTCATGATATAGCGCTGAATCGCACTCAGCATATTTGAAACAAAATGAGGATTCATCTGAAGCTGAAGCGCCTTCTGCTCTAGAAGAATTTTTTCATGCTTTCGTTTCCCGGAAATATACTTATTTACCAGGTACATAATTATGATCACCAGGAAAAGAACCACCATGACGGCAATGGAGATGTATAAAGTGCGCTGTCCTCTAAGCTCAACAATTTGGTTTTCCTGCTGCAGACTCTTGAACTTTCTTTCCTTTGTTTCTCTCATCATATTGATCAAGCTCTGACTCAACGTTGAAGCAGAACTGTAAAGAGAGTCCTTATAGTGATACAAATACTCTAGGAAGGGCAAACCCCGGCCCTTCATTTCAAAATGATGAAATATTTCATAATATCGCAGATATGCTTCTCTTTTAAAATATCCTCCATATGTATGATATGAAAATAGCATTGCCGTATCGCAGTATGCCAAGGCCTGATGAAAATTTCCAGTTCTCTGAAAAGTTTCTGACATGCATAAATAAGGAAAAATCAAAGAGTACATTTCTTCCGATGGAAGCATGTAACCTTTATTTATAAAAATGCTGTCAAAACAGATGTTCTTCTTCCTCAATGCTAGTTTAAAATTCCAAATGCTCTTTTCGAGATTTACCAGAGCATCCTTAAAATTGCCCAGCAAAAGCTCCATTTGCCCAATTCGTGTATAAGCAATGCCAATATTCTTATAATGATTTAATTGCTTAGATAAACATATTGAAGAATTAATAAATCGCCTGGCCTCGCTGAAATTTTTTCCGATAAAGTAGCAGATTCCCATGTTCAACAGTGCTGTTGACTGTGCCGTCTTTAATCCATATTTTAAAGCCAGGTAGTAATTGACTTCAAATATCCTTAAAGCTTTTTCATGTTCACCAAAATCGCCAAGAAGCCATCCGAGCCGGTTTAAAATACTCATGGTCTTTTCCAGGTTCAGCGTCCCTATCGTAGACTCAAGGCTTTTTGAATAATACTTAAATGTACTGTCCAGATCACGATAACCCAGATCCGCGTAATTATAAGTATAATAATCTGCGATCTGTAGCCATGCATCGACTCGGATATTCAATGAACCCGTATCGATAACCTTTAATAGACTATCCGTAAAATGATCTGCTTTTACATAATTAGAATGTAGTGATAGGAGCAGCAACCCCAAAAGCCATTTTATTTTTTTTTGATTCATCAGCTCATTTAACAAGATCAGCCCCCTTTTGCTATTCTACTAACAACGCTGTTTCTTTTCAAAGCTCATAGATATCCGTTTCATTTCGGATTTATTTGAGCTATTATTGATATAAAAATACATCGTACTCGTTCAACAGGTCGTATGGGTTTTATTAAAGATTCCCGTTTGAGTCAACATATCGTCATGATGTATGGAGATAACAAAGATAATTTATTAGCTGTGTTTTTCCAAGTTTTTCATTCTATTTCTTCCTTTCCTGAGTGATTCTCCACATAGTTCAATGCGATGAGCATCATGTACAATGCGGTCGAAAACAGCATCTGCGATTGTTTTTTCACCAATGATTTCGTACCAAAGATGAACCGGAACCTGTGATGTAATGATTACAGAACCCTTGCCATGCCTGTCTTCTATGATTTCCATGAGTGACGATCTGTTTTGATTGTCGAGCAGTTGTATACCGAAGTCATCGATGATCAGAAGATCCTGTCGCGCGATACGAGCGATCTCTTTGATGTATGAACCATCGGCCCCGGCCATCTTTAGTTTGGCAAACAGCTTGGTTGCATTTGCATAGATGACCTTGTATCCCTGTGAGCAAGCTTGATGACCAAGGGCATAGCTATAGCTGAATGTCGCAGAGGTAACATCAACCCATTTCAATAATTTAGCTCCATTTGCACCCGTCTCAGTGCTATCCCCAACACGGATGGAATAGCTTCCACCCGGATTCACTCTGGGAAATCCTCCCAACGGGTCGTTTCCACCACTCATGAGTTTAAACTGATTTCCTGAAAGGCTACTCAGAAATACATTGTTTACAAGATGAACATACCCTGCTGTAGCGTCATTTTCTGTCTTACCAACAAATCCACTCCATCCGCTAAGGGAACCACCTTCAACATCGGTATTTGTGCATGTATTGGATGTCCCAACAACATTCATAATCTGAATGCCATACGTGCAGTTTCCAGCAATAGCGTGCGCTGAACCTTTACCGTCAACCATAATGTAATATGTACTGCCGGCAATAAGATTGGCAACGCAACTTAATTGGCTAATACCCGCGCCAATATCATCATAGGATGATGCAATACATGTCCCTCCTGCATCAGGACATCCCAAAAATACCGATATGGAAAAGTTTTTCCCAGAACCACTTTGCGTAAGCTGTATGCTTATCTTTCCTGTTGTAGCAGGGGTATAGGTGTATATCGCATCCGGCGAGTTATAATTGGCCGGATCCATATAATTGCAAACAGCAGTATTTCCCGAGGTACAATCATTTCCCTTTCCCCAGATGGTCTGCGTACCTGGTGCTGCAATAATAGGAAGAGTAATAGGCGCAGCAGCAGCGGTAGCACAAGTGCCGCCTTGACTGAAGGATCTATAAGTTGACATCATACATGTCAACAAAATTAGAAATGTAACTTTCAAAATATCACTCTTAATTTCAACCCGTTTTTTAAAAAGCTACTATAAAAACGAAGAATCTTATGGATGTATTTCATAGGAATGGGACTTTTATTTTATTCAAAAATAGTATCGATACTTTGTTTTTCAATTTCGAATCTTTCCCAGTAATGAATGTTTTTTTCAAATGCATTCGTTTTTTTATCAATCGTTGAAATTGGATACGAGAAAAAACTAATTTACTAGTTGTGTAATGCAGAATAATTAACCTGCTCCTATATCATATGAGACAGAAAACACTTTACTTATAGGAAGCTATAGAAAACCCCTCATGAATAACTTGAGAAGACATACCCTGATTGATATTTTTTTTACTTTCTTCTGGCTGTACTTCAGGAGATCACGCGTGGCAGATGTAAACAATCGTACTGTGCTTCACTCCAAAGCCAATGCAGCTTTTGAAAAGCATGCTGCGAGTTTTCCGGATATCCTGAATTAACTTTCATCTGTTGAAAATCATCAAACTACAGAAAAATCGCATTAAAAAAAGTGTGGGCATTCCCGCACTCAACCCAGAAGCTTGCTGCGAGTTCTCTATCACAACAGAAAATAATTAATTGGTGAGTACCTGCACATTAGAAATCATAAAATGGGGCGAGTACTCTTACTTTCACTCTCACTCTGAATAAGTAGCCCCACTAGGAATCGAACCTAGATCCTGAGTTCCGGAAACTCATATTCTATCCGTTGAACTATGGAGCCGTTTCGCCGCGGCAAATGCAAAGGTATGTAAAAAAGGAGTAATAGAAAATACACTTTTACATTGATTACAGTAGCCCCGCCCTGAAACAATGGGAAGAAAAGCAGAAAAAGTTAGTGGAACTATTACCGTTTATATTCAAATTTATACAGATGAGACCACTTTCATTAACTCGTCACCCGGAACCTTTTCTCCTCCCGGGGCATTAACTAATAAAAAGCCCAATTGATCTTTTTCATTTTATGATAAAATTCTCTCATTACCGCCAGCTCGATGCCATGGACTGCGGACCCACCTGCCTGCGTATGGTGGCGAAGCATTATGGCAAAACCTATTCGCTGCAAAGCCTGCGCGAGAAATGCCACATCACCCGCGAAGGTGTTTCTTTGCTTGGTATCAGTGATGCTGCCGAGAACATCGGTTTCCGTACCATGGGTGTGCGCCTGTCGTTCGAACAACTGAAGGAAGAAGCTACCCTACCTTGCATTGTTCACTGGAACCAGAAACACTTTGTGGTGGTATACAAAATAACCAAAGATCATGTGTGGGTTTCTGATCCCGGTGCAAGCCTGATCAAATACACTAAAGAAGAATTTTGTAAATGCTGGCTCAGCACAAAAACCGAAGGCGAAGACCGCGGCATCTGCCTGCTGCTGGAACCCACTCCTGCATTTGAAAGTTTTGCTGAAGAAAAAGAACAGAAAGCCGGATTCAAATACTTATTCAAATATCTGAAACCACATAAACGATTTTTCCTGCAACTGATTCTGGGTTTACTGTTAGGAAGTCTGCTGCAGCTTCTGTTTCCCTTCCTTACGCAGTCAGTGGTGGATGTGGGGATCAACAACCAGAACTTAGGATTTATTTATCTTGTACTTATTGGTCAGCTTGTTCTTTTCTTTAGTCGCGCCACGGTAGACTTTATACGCAGTTGGATTTTACTGCATATCGGGACACGCATCAACATTGCATTGATTTCCGATTTCTTAATGAAGCTGATGAAACTTCCCATCAGTTTCTTTGATGTGAAGATGACCGGCGATATCATGCAGCGCATCGGCGATAACCAGCGTATAGAAACTTTTCTTACTTCATCCACACTGAATATTCTTTTCTCGGCCATGAACCTTATTGTGTTCAGCCTTGTAATGATGTTGTACAGCACAAAAATATTTTTGGTATTTCTGGCAGGAAGCATTGTGTATACACTGTGGATACTGATATTTCTGAAGAAGAGACGCGATCTGGATTTTAAACGTTTCGCACAGATGTCGGATAACCAGAGCAACATCATTCAGCTTGTGACCGGGATGCAGGAGATAAAACTGAACAACTGCGAAAAACAAAAACGCTGGGAGTGGGAGCAGATACAGGCTAAATTATTTAAAGTAAGTGTGAAGGGACTTTCGCTGACACAGTATCAGCAGGCGGGATCGGTTGTGATCAATGAAACGAAAAATATTTTCATCACATTCCTTGCAGCCAAAGCCGTGCTGAGCGGAAGTATGACGCTGGGGATGATGCTGGCCGTTAGTTATATCATCGGGCAACTGAATGCCCCCATCGAGCAGATGATCGGATTTATTCATTCGGCTCAGGATGCAAAGATTAGTCTTGAGCGTTTGGGAGAAATTCACAACAAAGAAGATGAAGAACCGGAAAATGAAAACAGACTTACTGTATTGCCCAAAGAAAAAACCATAGAAGTACAGGACGTGACATTTCAATACGAAGGACCGCATTCCGAAATGGTGCTTCACAATCTGAATTTACAGATTCCCGAAAATAAAATTACAGCCATCGTGGGAATGAGTGGCAGCGGGAAAACCACGTTGGTTAAGTTATTGCTGGGTTTCTACCCACCAACGAAAGGAGAAATAAAAATCGGAGATCAGCGGCTTGAAAATTTCAACAGTCGTGTATGGCGCCAGAACATGGGCGTTGTGATGCAGGATGGATTCATTTTTTCGGATACCATCGCCAACAATATTGCGATCAGTGATGAAACCATCGATCGGGAAAAGCTGCTGAATGCAGTACATGTGGCCAACATCCGCGAGTTTATCGAAAGCCTTCCGCTGGGATACAATACAAAAATCGGAATGGAAGGTCACGGGCTGAGTCAGGGACAGAAGCAGCGAATATTGATTGCACGGGCGGTGTATAAAAATCCGCAGTACATCTTTTTTGATGAAGCCACGAATGCACTGGATGCAAACAATGAAAAAACGATCATGAATAATTTACATGCGTTCTTTAAAGGTCGCACGGTAGTAGTGGTTGCGCATCGCCTGAGCACAGTAAAAAATGCGGATCAGATTGTTGTTTTGGATCAGGGGAAAATTGCTGAAAAAGGAACCCATGCAGAATTAACGGCACTGAAAGGTGCGTATTATAATTTGGTGAAGGATCAGTTAGAACTTGGGAGTTAGTTATGAGTTATAAAAAAGAGGTCGGAAGACAGAAGCCCGAAGTCTGGAATGGAAAGCTTACGCGAGCGCCATTGGCCTTTTGGAAACAGTGATGAATAATTCAAATAATAAATAAATTTAAAAACCGAAATCTATAGAGTCAAAAAGGCATCAATGAAAAAAATCTTTCTCAAATATCACTTCTTCATTCCATCTCAAATAGCTCCTCCCCTTTTAAGGCTCATCTATGCACACAAGTTTTTAAATTAAATAAACCGCTAGGTGTTTATAAAAGTATTGCGCAGCGGGTTTAATAGAGATTTTCAATCCGGATCTTTGTTTTGTTAAAAAACAATTTTATTAATAAATACAAAGTAAGCCGCCATTTACATGGAGATAAAAGGCTTGAAAAAAGGGGCTCCAGCTCCAAAGGAAAATAAAAAAGAAAAAAACGGCAGTACTAAATAAAGTAGCAGATAACCGTGCAGAGTATGTTGGATATTGCCGATATTTAAACAATCCGCAAGTAAAATGGAAAGACGTGGAAAGAGAAAATAACAAACATTTGTCGGCACTCTGCAAGGGAAAACATGTGCTACTGATCAATGACACCACGGAGTTCAACTACAATGCACATTCTGGATTTCTTGATAGCAATGATAAGGATCTTGGACCTACAACTGACGATAAAACAATAGGATTTTTCTGTCATCCCGGATTGGTAGTAGATAGCAAAACGGGAATGGGGTTGGGTTTTAGCTATCTTAAATTATGGAACCGTCAATGGAACAAAAAGGATAAATATGAGCGGGACTATAAAAAACAAAGTATTGAGGAAAAGGAATCCTATCGCTGGATTGAATGTGGTATTGAAAGTAAAAGTGTTTTACAGTATGCTTCGCAAATAACGCTTATTGCTGACCGGGAGAGCGATATTTATGAAGAGTTTGCGCTCGTTCCGGATGCACACACACATGTTATAATAAGATCAAGGGGCGACAGAGTTTTAAGCAATGAGAATAAGAAGCTACATGATGCATTGGCTACAGAAGAAGTTAAAGGGGTTTATGATCTGACGGTAAAAAACACAAAAAAGCGTAAAGGACGACAGACAAAAATTGAAGTTAAATATACGACTGTATCCCTTCGCAAACCACGAAACAGGAATATAGGCAAGGACATTCCTTATGGTATAACAGTAAATGTGGTGGAGGCAAAAGAGATTGCCCGCAATGTGCCAAAAGGAGAAAAACCAATCCATTGGGTGTTGTTTACCACACACACAATTACCTGCATGGAAGATGCTTTACAGATTATATACTGGTATAGTTTGCGGTGGCAAATAGAACTTTTGTTTGCAACGATAAAAAGTACCGGACTTGATTTGGAGTCCAGTGAACTGGAAAGCGGAAGTGCACTAAAGAAATTATGTGTGATTGCTCTTCATGTTGCACTACTGATAAACCAGCTTAGGCAGGCAAGAGATGATGAAAGCGGTATCCCGGCAAGCATTGCATTTTCAAAAAAGCAAATAGCGCTGCTCTCTGCTTTGGTTAAACAGTACGAGGGAAAAACGGAGAAACAAAAAAATCCACATCAAATAAACTCACTGGCATGGGCGTCCTGGATTGTGGCAAGACTGGGTGGATGGAAAGGATATGCATGCGAAAGCCCACCGGGAAATAAGACCTTCAAATGTGGCATTGATAGATTTGATGCGATGTTCGACGGATATCTCCTATATCAACAATTGTGTGCATAGATGAGC
>JAZDMK010000329.1:0-2486 GCA_043800975.1 Bacteroidota bacterium
CCATGCATCCAACGTTTCCATCAAGTTTGATATAATTCAGATGATACTTTAAAGCCTCTACTTCGTTGGCATCAATCTGTGTAATATCATTCATCGATGCGTATTCCGGGTGACGGAACAATGCATTACCATCAATTCTTACTTTTGCATCAGCTGCATAAATTAAATCATCGGATGTTTTAATTACCGGATTGATCTCCATCAAATCTGCATCAATTGACACATATGCGTCATAAAGAGCTGTAATGAACTGTACCATATTAGAAAATGCTTTTCCCGTTAAGCCTAATGAAAATGCTATTTTCTTAGCCTGAAATGGTCTGAAACCAGATACAGGATCCACTTCTTCCGTAAAAATCAAATGGGGTGTATTATGCGCTACATCTTCGATATCCATACCACCTTCGGTAGAATACATGATCATATTGTGACTGGTTTTTCTGTCGAGCAAAATGCTTACATAAAATTCTTTTATCGGAGAATCACCGGGATAATAGATTCCCTGCTCAATTAAAACTTTACTAACCAACTTTCCTTTGGGGCCCGTCTGGGGCGTAACGAGCGTCATGCCCAAAATTTCGCGCGCATATTTTTTAACTTCATCAACCGAACCGGCAATTTTTATACCGCCGCCTTTGCCACGTCCACCAGCATGTACCTGTGCTTTTACAGCCCACTTTTCGGTATGAGTTTGAATTTTCAGCGTCTCTGCATTTTCAACTGCTTTTTCAGCTGTGCCCGCAATTAATCCTTCTGGGACGGGCACAGAAAATCTTCTTAAAATCGCTTTAGCCTGATATTCGTGCAAATTCATAGTTGGAAGTATTCATTGTTAAGAGTTTCAAAAATATTTTATTTCATTGAATAAACAAAATAAAGGAGTACTTTTTTTCAAATGTCAGTAAAATCAATACTCCCAGAAGCAATTTTTGAAAATGCTTATATTCATAAACTTTAATCTGTATTTCTTGGTTTTCTACATACAATTTTTTTTACACCCCTCATTTTTCCATGAAATTTTCTTATATCCAAAAATAATTTGATAACATCATTGAAATTTATAATTTTGACCAATTGAAAAGTTCATCATTCTGAAAAGTTGATAATCGTTGCAGTCAATCGTTCATGCAAATCAAATTCACTTTATGTATTGTATGAATCGCTTTTTAAAAATATTATTAATAACTATATTTTCCCTACCCTTTACCCTGTGTGCACAAAAACATGCTACAGCAGTACGCATATCCTCGCAGCCCAAAATTGACGGGGTATTAGATGAACCATTCTGGAAAGAAATTTCTCCCGCAAAAGATTTTGTTCAATTTGACCCTATAAACGGGAAAACTGCAGATCAGAAAACAGAAGCTTTCTTTGCCTATAATGATGATGCGTTGTTTGTTGGCATCATGTTGTACGACAGTTCACCCGACAGCATTTTCAAAGGGCTGAGCAAAAGAGATGAAGTTGATTTATCAAATGCTGATCTGATTTCTGTAGATTTAAGCCCCTTCAGTGACGGGCAGAATGGGATGGAATTTAAAGTATCTGCTGCAGGTGTTCAAAGCGACATCAAGTATTCTACAAATGGAGAAGACCGAAGCTGGAATCCGGTTTGGGAATCCGCTGTAAAAATTCATAACAACGGGTGGGTAGCAGAATTTAAAATTCCATTTTCAGCAATACGATTTCCTAACAAAGACAAGCAGCAATGGTCTGTTAATTTATGGCGACACGTGCGCAGAACCCGTGAATGGTCTACCTGGAATTTTATCGATCAGAATATCGACGGAGTATTCAATCAGATGGGCCTGCTTGATGGAATTGAAAATATTAAACCACCGGTCCGTTTATCACTCACACCCTATATTTCCACTTACCTTGAACACTATCCTTATCAGATCAGCGGAATGAGCAACTGGTCACGCGCTATCAATGGTGGAATGGATATCAAGTACGGACTCAACGAAAGTTTTACACTGGACATGACACTGATTCCAGATTTCGGACAGGTACAGTCTGATAATAAAGTTCTCAATCTTACACCTTACGAAACCCGCTATTCCGAGAACAGACCTTTCTTCACCGAAGGAACTGAATTATTTAATAAGGCAGGATTATTTTATTCCCGAAGAATCGGAGGAATCAGAACATCCTCGTTTGAAATTTCCCAGCAAGCAGATTCTAATGAGGTGTTAGTTGAATTTCCTGAAGAAGCGCAATTGATCAACGCAACAAAAATTTCAGGACGCACCAATAAAAAAACGGGCCTTGGTTTTTTCAATGCTATGTCGGCAAACACATACGCAACTTTCCGTGATACGATCACAGGCACAGAACACAAAAGGCTAACTCAACCTTTTACGAATTACAATATCATGGTTATTGATCAGGCTTTTGCAAAAAATTCGTATGTGAGTCTGATCAACACGAATGTTTATCACGATCAGGGCGGGAATATGGCCAATGTTACTGGCTCCGAATTTTAT
>JAZDMK010000357.1:0-2425 GCA_043800975.1 Bacteroidota bacterium
CTTCGGTACAGAAATATTATCTGTAACATCAGCAATTACTTTTCCAACTACATCATATACTTTTACATTCACATTGCCCAAGTTAAATATGCTGAAGTTCACAAAAATATTTCCATCTGTAGGATTAGGGAAAATACTCACAATGTTTTCTAAATTCAATTCATTTACTCCAATAGTACCGGTAATATTGATGTCATCCACATATAAATTGTTTTCCCAATTGCAAATGTGACGGAATTTAATCAATACATTATCAGCAGAAGCATAAGCAGTAAGCGGAATTGTTTCAAGCCGCCATTGCGAAGCAGTAGGAACAAATGCTTTGGTTGGATCAAACTGTGGTGTAGCGGTTATTAGTTTTGTGTTATACTTATTATATAAAGAAGTCCATGTTGCTCCACAATCTGTTGATATATATACTTTTAGTGTATCGGTTTTAGGATTTGTGGCTGGATTAGAAGACATCTGATAAGCAACCTGAAAAGTGAGAGAAGGATCTTTAACTAATGAAAAGTTCAGCGGAGGCATTGTCATTTCATCAATCTCATTATTCACCAAATAATTATAGCTGTTCATAAACATACTGGCGGTTCCGATTTTTGCAGCAGTGGTGGTTCGTGCCCAAGTGGTACCTCCATCAGGATTATTTAGTGCCCATCCCGTTGGAGGGAAAGTAGTATTTTCAAATCCTTCTATAAGAGGTGGATTTTGCGCATTCATAGTACTGAAGGTACTGACACTTTGGTCATTACTTGTATTTCCATCTGTAGAACCATTAGGATTACTTGATGAACTTGTAAAAGTATGAGTGCTGACTGTCGTAGTCATAGAAGGCAATGTAACATTTGCTGATTGCATTAATGCAAGAGATCCTGTCCAACTAAATGTTTGATTGGTTTCAGCATCTATTTTATAATTGATAGTGCAGGAAGTAAGTGTGGTTGTTCCAAAGTTCTGAAGTTTGACAACGGGAGTAAAAGTGGTGTTACATACTATACCGTTTGGAGTAATAACAGATGCAGTGCCTGCATCTATTGCTGCCACTGGAACACAATTGGTAGAAGTAAGAAGTGTTTTCCGAAGACCATTGAGAGTTGCCAGCATCCTTGCTTTTTGTCCATTAGTAAACATGACCCGACAAGCATCTGTTGAATAGTCCATGTAATTCATAAACATATCACCATTAGGACCATTGTTACAACTGACATGAGGGAATGAGACACAACCTTCGTTAGGTCCATCCTGAACTGGAGTATCAGCAACATTATCATTTCCACAATTACCATCCCCCCATAAATGCATAAGATTTAGCCAGTGTCCGATTTCGTGAACAGTAGTTCTTCCTAAGTCATAAGACGGATCTACAAGAGGTCCGGGAAGATAAGCATAATCTATTACTACACCATCTTTCTTGAGATTACCAATTCCTCGTGGCGAATATCCGGAAAGTCCACTCACTAAATTGCATATCCATATATTAAGATATTTATCTCTATTCCATATAGTAGAACCACCTGTACTATCAAATTTTACGTACTCTTTATCTGGATCAATGGTAAATTCAGGAACCGTGGTTGCTTTTCTTATTATTCCTGTTGTGGGCTTACCTTGCGGATCCTTTGAAGCAAGACAAAATTGTATTTCGCAGTCAGCAATCAGTGGTTTGAAAACTGCAGGGGTTTTATTCCAATCAGTATTCAATTTGCGATAGTCCTTGTTCAACCGGTCAATTTGCTGTATAATATATTGATCAGGAATATTTTGATAGCTTTCTTTGTAGACCACATGCACAACAACCGGAATAGTAATTACTGCATTTGTCGTTGGTAGAGGATTTTTTAGATACGCCTGCAGTTCTGCTTCCATTTTTTCCATACGGGCTTCAAGACCCGGGTCTTGTTTTTTCATCAATTCAATGTATTCTGTGGTGCCGCATCTTTTAACGCCTGATGAATTTATGCTTTGTGCATAAATGTTTTGAGATGCAAGAGCAACAAATGTTGTTGCTACAGAGATAAGAAGATTTTTTTTCATAAAAAGGTTTTAGTGAGGCATTTATTATTAAATTCGAGTCACGAACACAACTTTTAAAGAGAAGGGAAAGACTAATATTTTCGTCAATAGATTCGTATGAATATTTACTTACATCTTCACTATGCGATTCCTTGTTTTCGGACAGACGCTATTTATTCAGTATAAGTTTCTTAGTAATGTTTCCATTTTCAGTTTTCACTTCTACAAAATAAAATCCATTGGATTGACCAGATAGATTGATTTTTATTTTCTTCGGTACAGAAATATTATCTGTAACATCAGCAATTACTTTTCCAACTACATCATATACTTTTACATTCACATTGCCCAAGTTAAATATGCTGAAGTTCACAAAAATATTTCCATCTGTAGGATTAGGGAAAATACTCAC